>JAUNUL010000492.1 GCA_030538175.1 Propionibacteriaceae bacterium
ATCCTGCAGATCGAGCTCGCGGCGTCGTTCGGCAACCCAGGTGACAAGCTCACCAAGATAACGACGTGCCTGCTCCGGATGCAGTGGCACGCCCAGCCGCCCCGGTGCGGTGGGGGCAACAACGGCTCGCGCGCGAGGCGCCGATGGGGTGGTCATGGTTGTTCACCGTAGTGGCCCCCACCGACAATTCCGTCGCGGTGTCCGGGGCTCGTCACGTGAACTCCCGCAGCCGGGGGCGCACCCCGAGCCAGCCACACAACAGCGCAAGGAACCCGGCGATCCCGATGGCGATCGCCCCCACCTCCAGGGCGAGGGACCGCTTCAACAGGATCCCGGAGGTGGTTAGCGATTGGTTCATCGTCTCGGTGACGGTCCGATCGAAGACCTCGAAGCGCCCGCCGGTGGTTTCCCGATCGCTGTGCAGAGCATCGCGGATGGCCTCGTCCCAGCGCCCTTGCGCGCCCAGAGCACGCAGGTCCTCATGCTTCGAGGTGTAGCGCCCCCAGGCGACCCGGAGGTCGTACGCCAGCCCCTCGGGCAGCTGATCCAGCGCTATCCCGGTGGTTGCTGCCGCCCGTGACCAGGCCTGCTGGGCCTGCGGTTCGCTGCGGCGCTGGATGAGCAGGAGAGCCTCCTGGGCCCGGGCGTCGTACGCCGAGCCACGCGCCAGGGCGCTCGCCCGGAACACCGCTGTCTCGGTCGTGCCAACCTGGTGGAGTTCGATGTTCGCGTTCGCGATGGCCGACCAGCCGATCCCCAGCGACACTGCCACCAAAACGATGGCTGCTGTCAGTCCCAGGTTGATCAGCCGCCGGAAACGCAACGCCAGCGTGATGGCCGTGCCGATCAGTGCGGCGAGGGTGAACAGCCCGGACAGAACCAGCGGGACAAGCGAAACCGGCTGTGTCTGGGAGTCCACCCGCTCGGATGTCTGATCGACCAGGGCATCCACCAGGGGCAGCACCTCCGTGCGCAGGGACCGTCCGGCTTCGATGAGAGCCGCCTCACCGGCAGGGGTGTCCCGGCCCACGCGTGCCTGCTCCAGCTCGGCCGCGTACGCATCGATGTGGCGGTTGATCTCAGCCAGAGCCGAGGCATCTGTCGGCGCAGCGGCAGCGGCCTCCACCAGGACCGATCGGGCTTCACCGAGTGGATCCTGATAGCCGCCGGCTCCGAGGAGCAGGTGGGCGGCGCCGGCATCGGCCCGCAGCAGGTTGGTCCGCACCTGTTCCACCCGGCCGAGCTGATCGATCGAGGCACCGGCCCCGGACATGGCCTCGCGTGTGTTGGCGAGCGACAGCACGCCGAGGACCGTGAAAGCGAGCAAACCGAGCACGGTCAACGCCAACCAAGCCCGCAGCAGTTGGGGGGTCGGAGTGTTTCGGGGGGCTGGACGGGCGTTCGGTGGTCCGGCCGGGGCCGGCACGGGCTTGGTCGCAGGTTGGGTGAGGGGGCGCTTCGCGACACCAGTGGCTGGGCCGGAGGCTGCTGTCGCCCCACTCGCGGTCGCCGCGCTCGGCGATCCCATGGTGACGCTGCTGCTCGACGGGCCGGATCCGCTCGCTGAGCCCGCCGGGGACGGTGTCCGGGCGGGCTTCGGCTGCGGGGCGGCGGCGGTCATCCGTCGCCCTCCGGGGTGACACCGTCCTGCTCAGGGGAAGCCGCGTCGACCCCGAAATCCACCGACTCGTCGGTCTCCTCGACATCGTCGGGTGCGATCAGGGGCTCACCGGACGGGGGTTGGAGCGCCGACAAATCCGGGAGGTCGTCGTCATCGTCGGACATTTCATCCAGATCCTGCGGGATCAGCACGCGCAGGTCCTCCAGTGAAGGATCGGCCACGTCACGCAGGCGCCAGGCGTGCGCGCCGATCGCTGCCT
>JAUNUL010000493.1 GCA_030538175.1 Propionibacteriaceae bacterium
GGCCACGGCTCAGGAGAGCGGGCGAACGACGTCGCCGGCAGATTCCCGCAGGACGTCGGCAAGTTGGGGCATGAGATCGCGATACACAGATGTCTTGCGCCAGAACAGCGCCAGATCCCGGTGGGGCGCAGGGTCATTGAACCGGCGCAGCGCCAACCGGGGGTTGTCGATGACCGGCGGCGCGACCGCGAGTTCGGGCAACAAGGTGATGCCGACCCCGGCGGCGACCATGTGCCGCAGGGTCTCGAGGCTGGTGGCGCGGAATCCATCCCGCTCCCCTGCGCCGGCACCCTGACAGAACTCCAGCGCCTGATCCCGCAGGCAGTGGCCATCGTCGAGAAGCAGCAGATGCTGGCCTTGGAGCTCGGTGGCTTGCAGTGGCACGGGCTTGTCGAGCTCGTGACCGACGGGCGTAGCCAACACGAAGTCCTCGCGGAACAGCGGGGCGTCGGCGAGCCATTCCTCGTGCACAGGCCGTGCCAACACGGCGGCGTCGAGCGTGCCTGCCCGAAGTTGGTCGCTGAGATCCAAGCTCTTGGCCTCGGTCAACAGCACTTCGAGATCGGGGAAGACCTCACCCAGTTTCGGCACGGCGTGGGGCAGGAGATACGGCCCAAGTGTGGGAAAGATCCCCAGGCGCAGCGTGCCCGTGTGGGGGCTGTTGAGCTGGCGGGAGATGTCCCGGATGTCCTCGGCTTCGCTGAGGATGTGCCGGGCCCGGCGTACCACTTCATCACCGGCGGTGGTGAAGAGGACTTGCCGGGCCCCGCGTTCGATCAACTGGACCCCGAGCTCGGTCTCGAGCTTGCGCACTTGGGTGGACAGCGTCGGCTGGCTGACGAAGCACGCCGCCGCTGCCCTCCCGAAGTGCCGATGCTCATCAAGGGCGACGAGATATTCGAGGTCCCGGAGATTCATCAGGCGTTGACCGGTGCCTTGGTGCGGATCAGGTGGTCGAAGGCGCTCAGCGCAGCGGTGGCGCCAGTGCCCTCGGCAACGACGATCTGCTTGAACGGCACCGTGGTGCAGTCACCAGCCCCGAAGATGCCGGGGATGTTGGTGACGCCGCGCTGATCGATGACGATCTCGCCACGATCAGACAGCTCGACACCGCTGTCCTTCAGCCACTCGGTGTTGGGCAGCAGACCGATCTGGACGAAGACACCGTTGACGTCGAGCTGACGCATCTCGCCGGTCTCCCGGTCCTCATAGTCGAGGCGGGTCATCTGGGCACCGTCACCGAGGACCTCGGTGGTGCGGGCACCGGTGATGACCTCGGTGTTCGGCATCGAGCGCAACTTTTCCACCAGGACGCTGTCGCACTTGAGCTCATCGAGGAACTCGATGACGGTGACCTTGTCGGTGACACCGGCCAGGTCGATCGCAGCCTCGATGCCGGAGTTGCCGCCACCGACGACGGCGATCTCCTTGCCCTTGAACAGCGGCCCATCACAGTGCGGGCAGAACGAAACGCCCTTGTTGCGATAGTCCTGCTCACCCGGCACACCGAGCTGACGCCAGCGGGCACCCGTCGCCAGGACGATGGTGCGCGCCTTCAGCGTGCCGCCACCCTCGAGCTCGACGGTGTGCAGTTCACCCTCGGCCCCGGGGACGAGCTTGGTGGCGGTGACGTTCTTCATCAGGTCGATGTCGTACTGGCCCATGTGTTCCTCGAGCCCGGCCGCGAACTTGGGGCCCTCGGTGTAGGGAACCGAGACGAAGTTCTCGATCGCCATCGTGTCGAGGGTCTGTCCACCGACGTTCGGCGCGGCAAGACCGGTGCGGATGCCCTTGCGTGCGGCATAGATCGCGGCTGCGGCGCCGGCGGGGCCACCACCGAGGACGAGGACCTCATACGGATCCTTCTCCGAC
>JAUNUL010000494.1 GCA_030538175.1 Propionibacteriaceae bacterium
CGACCTCCGGATCGCTCCCCGCACGTACGCCGACCTCAGAAT
Organism: Propionibacteriaceae bacterium; assembly: GCA_030538175.1. Classification (GTDB taxonomy): domain Bacteria; phylum Actinomycetota; class Actinomycetes; order Propionibacteriales; family Propionibacteriaceae; genus Enemella. The sequence continues at coordinate 43 of JAUNUL010000494.1, forward strand.
CGCTCCCCGCGCCTGCGCCCACCGGCGGATCGCTCACCTCGCGTTCCTGTGGTTGCACCTCACCAGCAGCGACACGGAAACGCCGCCCGGACAGCATCTCCGGCACATCGGCGCCGACCGCCGCGGTCACCAGCACCTGCTCGGCATCGATCACCCCGGCCGCCAGCCGTTCCCGGCGCGTGACGTCGAGCTCGGCGAACACGTCATCCAGGACCAACACCGGCTCAATCCCATCGGCACGCAGGAGTTGGAACGACCCGAGCTTCAACGACAGGGCATAGGACCACGACTCCCCATGCGAGGCGTACCCCTTCGCCGGCAACTCACCCAACGAAAACAGCACGTCGTCGCGATGCGGCCCGACCAGGGAGACCCCACGGCGGATCTCATCGGCCCGCTTCTCGACCATCGCCGCCACCAGCCCATCCGCCAACCCGGCCCGATCCTTGGCCTCACCGAGCTCCATCGAACAACGGTAGTCCGCGACCGCGACATTGTTGGTCGGGGCGATCCCCGCGTACGCCGCCGCCGCATGCGGCATCAGATCCGCGAGCGTGTCCAGCCGAGCCTCCAACAGCTCACTGCCCACAGCCGCGAGCTGGGTGTTCCAGACCTCGAGCGTTGCGTCGGCGTACTCATCCGAGGCACCGTGCCGACCCGACATCGACTTCAACAGCGCATTGCGCTGTTTGAGGATGCGGTCATAGTCAGCACGCACACCGGCCATCCGAGGCCACCGATTCACCACCAACGCATCCAGAAATGCCCGACGGGCGGCCGGGTCACCCTTGATCACCGACAGATCCTCGGGTGAGAAGACGACCGTGCGCAGCATCCCGACCAGGTCCCGCGGCCGCGGCAGGGGCGAACGGTTCAGCCGTGCCCGGTTCGCCCGGCCCGGGTTGATCTCGATCTCCAGCAGGATCCGCCGGTCATCCGCCAGACCCGCGCGTACGCCAGCCCGGACGACGGCACGCTCCGCACCCGCCCGGACCAACGGCACCTCGGACGCGACCCGATGCGAGCTGAGCGTCGACAGATATTCGATCGCCTCGACAAGGTTCGTCTTGCCCTGGCCATTCGACCCGACGAACACCGTCACCCCGGCCGCCAACGCAACATCAACGCTGCGATAGGAGCGATAGTCGGCGAGGGTGAGGTGATCGACGTACACGGCTATGGAGTCTAGGTGGGGAGGCCGACACCGAAGTCAGGTCGGCCAGCCGAGACGCAGTCCCGTGAGCGGACTATTTTTCCTTGACCGCGTGGCCACCGAACTGGTTGCGCATGGCGGCGATCATCTTCATCGCCGGTGAATCGTCCTGGCGAGAGGTGAACCGCGCGAACAGCGAGCTCGCGATCGTATGCATGGGCACCGCGAGATCGATGGCAGCCTCGACGGTCCACCGGCCCTCACCCGAATCATCGGCATAACCACGGATGCCGTCGAGATGCTCGTCCTCATCGAGGGCGTTCACGGCCAGATCCAGCAGCCACGACTTCACGACCGAACCCTCACGCCAGGACCGGAAAGTCTCGCGCACATCAGTCACGTGCTCGGCGGCCTGGAGCAGCTCCCAGCCCTCGGCATAGGCCTGCATCATCGCGTACTCAATGCCGTTGTGGACCATCTTGGTGAAGTGGCCGGCACCATGCCCACCAGCGTGGACATAACCGAATTCGCCTTCGGGCTTGAGCGACTGGAAGATCGGCTGCAGCACCGCGACATCCTCGGCGTCACCGCCGACCATGAGCGCATAACCCTGCTGCAGACCCCACACACCACCGGCCACACCGACGTCCACATAGTGCACGCCCT
>JAUNUL010000495.1 GCA_030538175.1 Propionibacteriaceae bacterium
CGAGTACGGCAACATGCCCGTCCGCACGGTCGGCGAAGGCGCCCCGACGTTCGTCCTGATGAACGGGTGGGGTGACCCGCTGACGTTGACATCTGCCGAGGTTGGCACGCTGGCGGGCTACGCCTGGTTCGACGGCACCGAGTACCACGGTTGGGTGCCCACGATCCCCGATCAGGCAGCGCTCGACAAGGCGTTCTCCGATGCCGGTGCGCGGCTGGATCCGATCAGTGGTTGGTCGCCATGCGTCGCCTCCGACTTCGGTGCCTACAACCTGGTCCCGGCCAGCGACGTGGCTGAGGCGCGTTGGTGCGTTGTCACCGATGGGGCGGTCAGCAGCCAGGCGATCCTCGACGTCGACGCCGCCAAGGCTGAGCTCGGTCGTCTTGCCTCGGATGGGGAGGATGTCGAACCGGTGCCGGCGTTGGAGGGCGACTATCTGGCGGTGCGCGGCAATGACGGTTCGGTCAACCGCTACTTCTTGACTGACGACGGCAAGTTGGCCGGCACGGCACCTGACGGCACCGCGCAGGTCTGGACCCCTGACGCGGGCTTCGCGGACACGATCGCGAACGCCCAGAAGGGTTGAGTTGGTCCCTGAGCGGCCTTGAGCGCTCTGCGCGAACACCGTCGAAGGGCCCATCACATCTCGAAGCCCGGTGAGTAGCCAGTCGACTCTCGCCGGGTTTCGAACCAGTCCGGCCTACGCCGCCAACTCTTGCCAGGCGTCGTGGCCGGTGTCGATCATGCGGGTGCCTTGTGAGGTCACTTCGTAGACGTACTTCAACGGGCTGGTCCATTGCAGGACACCAACCTTGTGTTGAGTCACGTCCCAGATCCCTGCGGTCTTGCCGCGGTGAACTCGTCGGCTGAACGGGCACAAGTTGCCCAGGCGGGTCTGTCCCCGCCCGGATTGTCGGAACCGCTGCGTGTGATCGAAATCGGTGAACCGGCCGGTGGCCTGACTGCTGTACGGGAACATCTCCGTCGGGAACGCCAACGTGAGCGCTTTGGCCAACCCGGCCGACGGCCGATACTGATCCTCAGCCGGCACATTGTTCAGATCGATCACCGGCTGCACCGTGACATCGATCCCGACCAACGATTCCCGCAGAACCTGCAGCGTCATGTGCCCGGCCTTGTCGATCCGGGCGGCCGGCGACACCTCACCCAGCGCGTTGACGTCGATGTGCACCGCCAACTCGAGCTTGGGCCGCAACTTGTGCAACGGCACGGTGATCGTGCCGCACAACCGATGATCCGGCTGATCTGCGGGCGGCTCGTCGACCAGCGCTGGCTGCGCTGCCCGCTGCAGCATCGCCAACGCCAGCGCAGGGTTCGCCAACACCCCCAAAGCTTTGGCCCGCAGCACACCCTTCGACACCTCCGGATGGTCCTGCTTCAAGATCTCAGCCATCCGCTCCACCGCAGCATCCAAGTACCGCGCGTCCAACGTCTCCAACCTGCCCGACAGGTTCATCACCCCGTCGAAATGACCCCAAATCGCCACCTCAAGATCGCGACGCCGCGCCACCTCCCGCCTCGCAGCCTCCTGCGGATCGGCCTGCACGATCAGCTTGTCCAGCCGATTCATCGCCGCCTGATGCCCGACCCCCAACTGCTTCGGCAACCACGCAGTGGTCACCCGATCCGCCACCTCGTCATCGGCGATCACCACACACCGGTCCACCGCCGCGAACGCCCGCGACACCTCGATGTCGAGATCCTGAACCGCTCGATACAACGTGGGATGACGATGCTTCAACCGCAACGCCGAATACAGCTTGCCCGCCGCCGCCAGCGGGGTGCACTCCAACAACCCCGCCAACTCCAAGCACAGGAACTCCGACACCATCGGCCCCG
>JAUNUL010000496.1:0-270 GCA_030538175.1 Propionibacteriaceae bacterium
CCTCACATTGGCATCCGTGGTGACCGCGCTGTACTGCTCGAACTCGCGCAACACCTCACGGGCGGCCTCCTGGGGTGATCCCGCCGGCACCGGATGGTTCTGCCCCGAGGTGGGCGGCTCAAGTTCGGTGCGAACAGTAGTCTGTGACTGACTCGACCAGGCCCACAGCACCGACCCATTGCTGATCAGGTCGGATTCGGACTGCCCGCGGATCATCGCCACCCGGTAGGAACGATCGCCGTCGTACCACAACCGCCAGGTATTGGTACC
>JAUNUL010000496.1:280-1856 GCA_030538175.1 Propionibacteriaceae bacterium
CAGGCTCCAGATCAGATTGGGATCGTTGAAGTCGACGCCGGTCTCGAAGCCGAGGCTGGGCAATCCGAGATCCATGGACTGGACGACTTCGCCACTGAACGCAACCGGCTTGGCCGACAGGACGTCCGCGATGATCTCGTCGGCGGTTCGCGGTGGCAGGACCGGTTCGGCGCTGGCGAAGGTGTTCCACAATCCAGGGCTCGCGATCACCAGTCCGGCTGCCGCTGCGGGGGCCATCCATCTCAGATTGCTTCTCTTGGCGATCGTGCTCACCCGGTCAGTCTAGGTACGCTGACAGCGCCGATCATCAGACCAGGGTCGGGGGCAACCCCGAGTCGGGCGCGTGCGGGCGCCTGCTTGTCGGATCGGGTGGAGTTCGCGGCCGTCCAGGGCTCCAAGTCCACCCGGTAGGTTGTTCGTGCGTTCTTGTTTTTAGTAATTCAAAACTGTGCTAGGGTCGATGACATGGCCTCCACTGCAGCTCACGAGCCCGACTGGGCGCAGAAGCTGCACGCCCATGGCCTCAAGGTCACCCAGCCCAGGCTCGCTGTGCTGCGCACATTGAACCGTCACCCGCACAGCAGCGCTGAGCAGATCGTCGAGTTGGCAGATCAGCGCCCGGCGACGCTGAGCGTCCAGTCGGTCTACAACGTGCTGGCCGATCTGAGGGCGGAGAAACTGGTTCGCAGCCTGGAGTTGCCCCATCGTCCTGGCCTGTACGAGCTGGATCACCGGGACAACCATCACCACGCAGTGTGCACAAACTGCGATGCGGTCGCTGACGTGCCCTGCGCCGTGGGTGCCTCGCCCTGCCTGACCCCCCTCGACAACCACGGCATCCTCGTCGAGATCGCCGACGTGCTCTACCGCGGGCTGTGCGCAGCCTGCCGCGATTCCAACCAGACCAACGAAAACAACAACAACCTGACAGGAGACCTCGCATGACTGACCACTCCACCGGTTCGACCACCCAGGCCGGTATCCCCGCCGTCAGCGACCGCAATTCGCTGACCGTCGGCCCGAACGGGCCCATCGTCCTGCACGACCATCACCTGGTCGAGACGCTGGCCCATTTCAACCGCATGAACGTGCCCGAGCGACGTCCGCACGCCAAGGGATCGGGTGCCTTCGGCGAGTTCGAGACCACCGAGGACGTCTCGCAGTACACCAAGGCCGCGCTCTTCCAGCCCGGCGTGAAAACCCGCGTGCTGCAGCGCTTCTCCACCGTGGCCGGTGAGCTGGGCTCCCCCGACACCTGGCGTGACGTGCGTGGCTTCGCGTTGAAGTTCTACACCACCGAGGGCAACTTCGACATGGTCGGCAACAACACCCCGGTCTTCTTCGTCCGCGACCCGATGAAGTTCCCGCACTTCATCCGTTCGCAGAAGCGCCTGCCCGATTCGGGCCTGCGTGACGCCACCATGCAGTGGGACTTCTGGACGCAGAACCCGGAGACCGCCCACCAGGTGACCTATCTGATGGGTGACCGTGGTCTGCCGAAGAGCTGGCGCACCATGAATGGCTACTCCTCGCACACCTACATGTGGGTCAACGAGGCCGGCGAGAAGTTCTGGGT
>JAUNUL010000030.1 GCA_030538175.1 Propionibacteriaceae bacterium
GGGGCGCCGCCCTCACACCTCCAGGTCAGGGCGCCGCAGGTCCGCCGGCCCGAAGGCCTGCGGCAGCACCTCGCTCATCGGCAAGACGCCGGTGGGGGTCAGCACCTGCAGGTCCGTGCCGCCGTGTTCGAACAGGAGCTGTCGGCAACGTCCGCAGGGCATGATCACCTCGCCGTCGCCGTTGACGCAGACGAAGGCAATCAGTCGGCCGCCGCCGCTGGCGTACAGCTCGGACACCAAGCCGCACTCCGCACACAACCCGACCCCATAGCTGGCGTTCTCGACGTTGCAACCGACCACGAACCGGCCGTCGTCCACCAGCGCGGCCGCGCCGACCCGATAGTTGCTATAGGGGGCGTACGCCTTCCCCGCGATCTCGGTCGCCAACGCACGCAACTGCGCCCAATCCGGGGTGGGCACGAACTCCGCGAAATCGAACTTCACTGCTTCTCCCCCGGCTTGATTTCTGAACAGCTCACTTGGTGTACGGCACGCCGTCCGCGGCCGGGGCGCGCACGCGCCCGACGAGCCCAGCGACGGCGATGATGGTGGCGACATAGGGAAGCATGAGCAGGAACTGGCTCGGCACCGGCGTCTGCAGTGTCTGCAGCTGCGATGCCATCTGGGTCACGAACCCGAAGAACAGCGCCATCACGGTGGCCCAGATCGGGTGCCAGCGACCCATGATGAGGGCGGCGAGGGCGATGAAGCCGTTGCCGACGGTGAGGTCCTTCGAGAAGGACCCGGTCGACCCGATCGTGAAGAAGGCCCCACCCAGGCCGGCGAACAGGCCGCCCACCAGCACAGCAGACCAGCGGACCGCCCGGACGCGGATGCCGACCGTATCGGCGGCCTCGGGGTGCTCGCCGACCGCGCGCACGCGCAGTCCCCACTTGGTCCGGAACAGCAGGAACCACACGAGGATCACCGACACCACGGCCAGATAGGCCAGGATCGTCTGCTTGAACAGGATCGGCCCGAAGAACGGGATATCCGACAGCCACGGGATCGGCAGCTGGGACATGATCGGCGACGCGTTGAACTGTCGCGCATTCGGTTGGACCAACTGATCGAACAGGAACCCTGTCAGGCCGGCGGCGAACAGGTTGATGACGACGCCGAGGACGACTTGGTCAACCAAGTACTTGATCGCGAACAGCGCCAGCATCGCGCCCATCAGCACGCCCGCGATAATCGCTGCGACCAACGCCGCCGGGATCGACTTGGTGACCGATCCGACCACCGCGGCGGCGAACGCCGCCGTCAGCAACTGGCCTTCGATGGCGACATTGACAATGCCCGAGCGCTCACACAGCACCCCACACAGGGCACCCAGGATGAGCGGTGTCGCCAGTGACAGCGTGCCGTTGAACTGGTTGGAGACCGGGAATGGCAGGGCTCGCCCTGCCGCCGCCCATGTCAGGAAGCCCAGCACGACCGCGACGCCCGCGACCGTGGCAGCGACGGCCGGAAGCCGGCCGGACAGGCGCCCGGAGAACAGCCCGATGCCGGCGCCGAGACAGGCCAGCGCACAGATCAGCACGACCGGGAGGCCGGGCAGGCCGACGGTCGGGAGCTGGACCTCGTCGAACGCATTGGACAGGGCGAACCTGGCGGTGCCCGAGGTCGAGAACGTGAGGAACAACAGCAGCGCGCCGACAACGATGATCAGCACCGACGTCGACAACCGCTGGCTGCGGGCCGCGCGGGATTCCACCTTCTCCGGGACGTGTGGCTCCGGTGTCTGCGGAACGGTCACGAGAGTGCTCCTGTCTGGGCGCTACCGGTGAGCGACCGCACGCGGCGGCCCTTGAGGATCGGGACGAGCGTGCGCACGAGGCCGGGCGCTGCCACGAAGAGGACGATGAGCGCCTGCAGCACGGTAGTGAGGGTGAGCGGCGTGCCCGCCATGGACTGCATCGCAAGGCCACCGGCGTGCAGACCACCGAACAACAATCCGGCGAGGACTGTCCCCAAGGGGCGTGACCGACCGAGCAGGGCCACGGTGATGGCATCGAAACCGACGGTGCCGACCAAGCCGGCCGACAGCGGGACCGGCGTACCCAACACCCCGGGGCCGAGCGCGAACTGCACCCCGGCGAGGCCGGCCAAGGCACCGGCGACGGTCATGGTGATGATCGTGGTGCGCCCCACGCTCATGCCGGCAGTTGCCGCTGCATTCGGGTTGGCGCCGACCGCACGGATCGCGAAACCGATCGTCGAGCGATCCAGCAGCCACCAGACGAAGACTGCGGCGATCAGCGCGATCAGAAAGCCCAGATGCAGGCGGCTGCCCTCGATCCGGGGCAGGGTCGCATTCCAGTCGACGATCGGCGAAATCGGGTCCGCACGGCCGGGCCGCTGGAACGCGGTCGTCGTGAGCAGCCAGGCGAGCAGGCCGACGGCGATGTAGTTCATCATGATCGTCACGATGACCTCGTGTGCGCCGGCGCGTGCCTTGAGCCAACCGACGATCCCACCCCAGAGCGCACCGCCGAGGATGCCCATCGTGATGGCGACGATGAGGTGCAGCACGGGCGGCAGGTGCCAGGTGAATCCGACGTACGCCGCCAGGATCGCCCCCACGATCGCCTGACCTTGCGCACCGATGTTGAACAGGCCGGCGCGGAAGGCGAGGCCCACGCCTAGGCCGGCGCAGATCAGCGGGGCGGCCTGGGCCGTGGTCTCGGTGATGGGCCCCCACCCGCCGACTGATCCGACGAGCAGCGCGGCGTACGCCCCGGACACCTTCTCCCACGAGGCGCTCAGCGCGTCACCTGGCTGGGCGAAGAAGTACGCCCACTTCGCCGCCACGTCGGCATCGGACACGATCATCAGGATCGCGCCGACGATGAAGGCGAGGACGAAGGCCACGAACGTGGTCGCGATCTCGGCCCACGGGATGGTGAATCGACGCGTCATCGAAGGTCTCCCCGGTTCGGCATGGCGGTTTGAGCGAAGGCTTCATCGGCGGGTACGCCGGCCATCATCAGGCCGAGCGCCTCCCGGGACGTGTCCGCGGGGACCACGCCGACGATGCGTCCGCGGTACATCACCGCAATGCGATCGGCGAGGGCCGCGACCTCGTCCAGCTCGGTGGAGACGATCACCACGGCTGTGCCGCGGTCACGTTCGGCGACGATCCGCTCGTGCAGGAACTCGATGGCGCCGACATCGACGCCGCGGGTCGGCTGGGAGGCGATGAGCAGCGCCAGCGGCCGGGACAGCTCCCGGGCCAGGACGACCTTCTGCTGATTGCCACCCGACAGGGACCCGACCGGGGTGGCGATCGACTGCGTCCGAATGTCGAACTCCTCGACCTTCTGCTCCGCGTGCTGGCGGATGCGCGCGAGGTCAAGGGAGAGGCCCTTGGCGTACGGCTTGTCGTCGAACGTGTTGAGCACGAGGTTCTCGGCCACCGAGAAGGTGCCGACGAAGCCGTCGTGTTTGCGGTCCTCGGGGACGAAACCGACACCGGCGTCGAGGGTCTGCTTCGGGGTGAACCGGGTGATGTCCGTGCCGTCGAGCGTGATCCTGCCCGCGCTGACGGGGGTGATGCCCAGCAGCGCCTCGGCCAGTTCGGTCTGACCGTTGCCCTGGACGCCGGCGACACAGAGGATCTCACCGCCGGCGACCTCGACGCTGAGGTCATCCACCACGACAGAGCCGGCGGGGCTGAGCACGCGGAGCCCATCCACGACCAGGCGCGCTTCGCCCGGCTGGGCGGGCTCCTTGTCGACGGTGAGCTGGACAGCGCGGCCGACCATCATCTCGGCGAGCTCAGCCTCGGTTGCGCCCGGTTTCGCTTCGCCCACGACAGCGCCGCGACGGATGACGGTGATGCGGTCGGCGATCGCGCGCACTTCCCGCAGCTTGTGGGTGATGAAGACGATCGCCCGGCCCTCGTCGCGCAGGGACTGCATGACGGCCATCAGCTCGTCGATCTCCTGGGGGGTGAGGACGGCGGTCGGTTCGTCGAAGACGAGGTATGTCGCGTCGTTGGCGAGCGCCTTGATGATCTCGACCCGCTGTTGTACGCCGACCGGCAGGTCCTCGACCACCGCATCCGGATCCACATCGAAGCGGTAGCGCTGCGCCAGGTTCCGCACCAGCGACCGCGCCGCGTGGCGATCGAGGATGCCCAGGGGACCCTGCTCGCGCCCGAGGGCGATGTTCTCCGCCACTGTGAAGACATCCACCAGCATGAAGTGCTGATGGACCATGCCGATGCCTGCGGCCATGGCCTGTTTGGGGTTCCCGACCTTCAACGGGGTGTCCCCGATGAGAATCTCGCCCTCGTCAGGCTGCAGCAGCCCATAGAGAACGTTCATCAGCGTGGACTTGCCGGCACCGTTCTCCCCCAGCAGACAGTGGATTTCCCCGGGTCGGATGGTGAGGTCGATCGCATTGTTGGCGACCAGGGAGCCGAAACGTTTGGTGATTCCGACGAGCCGCAGGTCGGCCGCCGCTTCTTGGACTGGCATGCGCATCCTCGAGGCAGATGGGGATCGGCCCGGCGCGGAAGAGTTCCCCTTCTCCCACGCCGGGCCGCAGTGGTCGATCGATCAGTTCTTCGGCTGGCTGGCCGACTCGATCTTGATCGCACCGGACTCGACGTCCGCACTGATCTTGTCGAGCTCGGCCTTGGTCTCGGCCGAGATCTTGCCGTCGAACTCGTGGAACGGCGACAGGCCGGTGCCCTCGTTGGCCAACGTGCCGACATAGGGATCGTTGGTGAACGTGCCGTCCTTCGCCGCCTTGATGGCATCGAGCACCGCGACGTCCATGCCCTTATAGACCGAGGTCATGATGTTGGCGCAGTATTCCGAGGCCGACTCGCAACCGTCGGTGTCGACCCAGATCGCGTTGACATTGCCACCGCTGGCCTTGGCCGCCTGGAGCGCTCCCTCACCAGCCGGGCCGGCGACCGGGAACAGGATGTCCGCACCCTGGGAGGTCAGGTTCTGCGCGGTCTGCAGACCACCGGCGACGTTCTCGAACGGGTTCGGCTGCGGCACGAACTGGCCATCCTGGCGTCCGGCATCCCAGCCGAGGACCTGGACATCGGTGTTCTTCTGCTGGTTGTGATAGGTCACGCCCTGAGCGAAGCCGTCCATGAAGATGGTCACAGTCGGGATCTTCATGCCGCCGAATGTGCCGACCTTGCCGGTCTTGGTCTGGGAGGCAGCGAGATAACCGGCCATGAAGGACGACTCGGCGGTGTTGAACACCAGCGGCTTGAGGTTCTTGACCTCGGCCGCACCCTCGGGGTTGTCATCGACGATGGCGAAGTGGATGTTCGGGTTCGCCTTCGCCGCAGCCATGGTGTCATCGGACAGCAGGAAGCCGACGGTGATGATGATGTTGCACTTGGCATCAACCATCGACTGGATGTTCTTGGCGAAGTCCGCGGTGTTGGAGGACTCGACCTGGCCGGTCTCGATGCCGAGCTGGCTCTTGGCATCGGTCAGGCCCTTATGGGACGTCTGGTTGAACGACTTGTCATCGAAGCCGCCGGCATCGGAGACCATGCAGGCCTTGAAGGCACCATCGCCACCGGCACCGCCGGAGCCAGGGGCCGCCGTGGTGCTGCCACCCTGCTGCGGCGGGGCCGCACAGCTCGACAGGGCGAGGACCGAGGCGCCCACGAGCGCGGGCAGGACCAAGAGTTTCTTGCGTAGGTTCACGTCTTCGTGCCTCCTGTGCGGGCCGACAGTTTCAGCCGAACCCCAGAGAATTTAGTCCTCCGGCGCGGGGGCGTCACCCTCCCGATGACCACAGGGGCCGCTTGGTTACTGAAAAGTAATCCGCAAAGGCTCCCGCACGCTGGCGGCAGACGAAAGCGCCCGCCACTGCAACAGTGACGGGCGCTGACGAACAATCGTCGGAGGATTATTTGCCGGCGACGGTGTTCTTGAACTGGGCCGCGGCCTTGAAGCCGGGGACGGACGTCGCGGCGATCTGAATCTCCTCACCGGTCTGTGGGTTCCGACCGGTGCGAGCTGCACGCTCGCGACGCTCGAAGGTCCCGAGCCCGGGGATGGCGATCCGCTCACCACCGGCAACCGTGTCGGTAATGGCCGAGACGAGGGCCCCGAGGGCCTTGTCCGCATCGGCCTGGCTGATGCCGGCCGCGCCAGCCATCGCTTCCAAGAGTTCCTTCTTGGTCATGGTTTTCCTTTGCTCAAGCCACTTCTGTATGCGTCACAGTAGGAGAACTGCCCGACCTGTACGCAAGACACGCCGAAAAATGCCCGCTTCCTGGACAGGAATACTCCGAATTCGCCGGATCTCCTTAACCTGAACGGAAGGCGGCCCCGGGGGACTCGGGCCGCCTTCCTCCAGGTTTGCACTGACCGGCGGGAGTGATGTCACCACCGACCAGCGCCCTCTGCTCAGCGGTTGTAGGCCGCTGCCGAAGGTCTATGAGCGGGCGCCACGCGCCCTGGCTGCCCTCAATTATACGGGCAGAAGTGCCAATTCGGCACTGAGAATCCGCAATGATTTGCCCACGCTGCGATCCCTTCGCCGGAAGCCGCCCCGGAACGCGAGGCCCCCTGCAATAGTCGGCCCCACACTGACCAGCTCACGCCTGGGCGAGCCTTAAGAAAACGGGAGGATCGGGCGGATGCCGATCATGGCAGCTTTGACAAAGAACATGCGGGTGGGCGCTGACTTCGGTCGGCGAGCCTCTCGGGACCTGACCCAGCGGCGTCAGCAGACCCACTCCCTCCATTCCCGCGAACAACACCTGGATTCAGCCCTGGCCTGGCTGGCCAAGGCTCAGGACATCTCGGGCGACGGGGGCGTGAGCTATGGCTACAGCCTGCGCGGCGGCTGGCTGCCGGCGTACCGGGAAACGACCGGCTACATCCTGGAGACCTTCTATGACGCGGCCGCGCAGCTGGATCGCCCCGAGCTCGCGGAGCGGGCCGAGCGCGCCGCACGCTGGGTGCTGCAGATCCAGAACCCTGACGGTGGGATCGCAAACCTGAAATACGGCCCCGACGGCATCGTCTTCGACACTGGACAGTGCTTGTTCGGGCTCGTCCGGGCCTTCGAGGAGACCGGCGATGAGGCCTTCCTCGTCGGTGCACGCAAGGCCGGTCAGTGGCTGGTCGAAGCGTTGGGCACCGATCCGATGTGGGTCAAGCACGAGCACATGGGCACCCCTCACGTCTACAACACCCGGACCGCGTGGGCACTGCTGCGCCTGAACGAGATCGACCCCAACGACGCCTGGGTCAAGGCCGCCCGGACCAACCTCGATTGGGCCATCGCTAGCCAGCAGGTGAGCGGGTTCTTCAATAACAACGCGTTCGTGAAGGGCGACAGCCCGTACACGCACAACATCTCCTATGCGATCTGCGGCCTGCAGGAGTCCGGCTGGCTTCTGGGCGATGAGGCGTACGTCGCGTCCGCCCGTCGCTGCAGCGATGCCGCGCTGGCGCACATGGCGGCGGATGGGTTCATCCCGGGCCAGATCTCCCCCGATGGGGTGGCACGCGCCCGCTATTCCTGCCTCACCGGTCAGGCACAGCTCGCGATCGCCTGGGGCCGCCAAGTGGAGCACGGGGGGCCTGCGCATCTCGCGGATGCCGCCCGACGCTCGGTCGGGTTCGTGATGCGTCACCACGTGATCGAGTCGGGTCCGGAGGCTGCCCGCGGTGCGGTCGCCGGGTCTTTCCCGATCTGGGGACGGTACGCCCCCGCGTCCTATCCGAACTGGGCCACCAAGTTCTTCGCTGACGCGCTGCTGCAGGAGATGTCCTCATGAAGAAAGTCCGGCTGCTCAACGGTCGGTTCGACCACGTCACCCTCGAACAGTCCATCGACGCGATCGACCGTGATACCGCTGCCGGGGTGCGGGGCTGGGCGGTCACCATCAATGTGTCCATCCTGATGATGATGCGCTCCGACCCGGAGCTCGCGTCCTTCATGCACCGGGCGCGCTGGACATTGGCCGATGGCCAGCCGTTGGTCTGGTTGTCCCGAGCCCTCGAACGGGAGCTGCCCGAACGGGTCACCGGCGTCGACCTCATCGACCCCCTGTGCGAACGGGCCATCGCCACGGGCCGCAAGATCTATTTCCTCGGCGCGACCCCCGACGTGATCGAGACCCTGGAGGCGCGCATCCGGCGGGACCACCCCGCCCTGGAATGCGCGTTCGACGACGGCTATTTCAGCAACGTCGAAGCCGTTGATCGGGCACAGGCCATCGCGGACTTCGGCACGGACTGGTTGATCGTGGGCATGGGGGTTCCTCGCCAGGAGCACTTCATCGAGCACCACTGGGACCAGTTCAACGTCAGCATGGCCGTCGGCGTCGGGGGCAGCTTCGACGTTCTCGCTGGCCTGCGGAAGCGGGCACCGTTGTGGATGCAACGCGTCGGCCTCGAGTGGCTCTTCCGGCTTTTGCAGGAGCCCCGCCGCCTCTTCCTGCGCTACCTCGTCACCAACACCCAATTCATGGTCCTCGCGGCCCGTGCACTCTTCCGGCGCGCTCGCGCCCGGGCTCGAAAGGACTGAACCCACATGGCACGTGTCATGGTCGTCTTCGGCACCCGCCCCGAGGCCATCAAGATGGCACCCCTGGTGATGGCGCTGGCCAACACGCCGGGCATCGAACCGCTCGTCACGGTCACGGGACAGCACCGCGAGATGCTCGATCAGGTCAACCACCTGTTCGGGATCACCCCGAATCATGATCTCGATGTGATGCGCCCGGGTGCCGGGTTGTCCGAGCTGGCGGCACGCGTCCTCAGCGGCACCGCTGCAGTGCTGGCCGAGACCCGGCCGGATGCCGTAGTCGTCCAGGGCGACACGAGCAGCGCCTTCGTCGGCGGGCTGGCTGCCTTCTATGAGCGGATCCCGGTCGTCCACCTGGAAGCCGGGCTGCGGACCGGGAACATGGATGCGCCCTTCCCCGAAGAGGGCAACCGGCGGCTGCTGAGCCCTCTGGCCCGCCTGCACCTGGCGCCGACGGATGTGTCGAAGCGCAACCTGCTGGTCGAGAACATCGACGAGCAGATGATCGCGGTCACCGGCAATACCGTCATCGATGCGTTGCAGTTGGCGTTGACCAAGCCCACACAGTTCGACGACCCGCAGATCCAGGCCGCAGTCGACTCGGGCCGGCGCATCCTGCTCGTCACCGCGCACCGCCGGGAGTCCTGGGGTCAGCCGATGGCGGACGCGATGGTTGCCGTCGGCCGCATCGCCCGCGCACACCCCGACCTCACGGTGGTGTTGCCGATGCACCGCAACGAGGTCGTCCGTCAGGTGATCCGCGGCGAGCTCGGCGAGCTCGACAATGTGGTGCTCACCGAGCCGTTGGACTATCACCAGTTCTGTCATCTGATGAATGCTGCGCATGTGGTCCTCACCGACTCCGGCGGGGTTCAGGAGGAGGCCCCGAGCCTGGGCAAGCCCGTGCTGGTCATGCGGGAAACCACCGAGCGCCCCGAGGGCATCGCGGCGGGCACCGTCAAGCTTGTCGGAACCGACACTGAGGTTGTGTTCACCGAGGTGGAGCGGCTGCTCACCGACGAGGCGGCGTACGCAGCCTTCGCGCAGGCAGTGAACCCGTACGGCGACGGCCGGGCAGCCGAACGCAGTGCCGCGGCGATCAGCGAGTTGCTGGGAATCGGCCAGCGGATTCCCGACTTCTCGGTGTGAGATCCACCCGGCCAGCCCTACCCTTCGTGTCATGGGAATGACTTGGGTCGGCTATCGACATGATCCGCACACTGCCCGCGCCTGTCTGCTCGACGACGGCCTTTTCGAGGAACTGCTCGACTCCGACGACGGGGAAAGCTCAGTCGACCTCGACAAGGCCTGGCATGGGCTCCACTGGCTCCTGACCGGTTCAGCAGACGAGACCGACAGCGTCCTGTCCCAAGCAATTCTCGGCGGCGAGCCCATCGGTGAGGACCTGGGTTACGGTCCCGGACGGCTCCTCCCAGCAGCTCAAGTGAGCTTGGTGGCCGATGCCCTGACCAAGCTGGACGTCGACACTCTCCGCGCACGGATGGATGGGCCGGCCATGAGCAACGCGGCGGTCTATCCGTCCATCTGGGACGAAGATGACGTCTTTGAGGAGTACCTGATCCCGGCCTTCAATGACCTTCGGCACTTCTATGAGCAGGCCAGCGGTGCCGGACAAGCGGTGATCCAGACCATCTGCTGACCACTGGAGAAACTGGGTGGAGCTAAGGGGATTCGAACCCCTGACCTTCTCATTGCGAACGAGACGCGCTACCAACTGCGCCATAGCCCCTTGCTGCAACAGCCGTGACAGACTAGCACGCTGTCGCGCGCTGCGCACATCGTGCGGCGTACTCACTCCCCCACCGCACGCAGAGGCTCGATCGGCACCAACGACGCCTCGGGCGCATCGGCGACGACGGGAGTGTTGTCGACGTGGGGCGCTTCGGGTGCGGACAGGTCGATCGTGCGGACCGTACGCCCACCCATCGGCGGCGCGGACACATAGTTGGGGCGGGTGATCGGCAGCGGATCCCACAGGGAGCCGGGCTTGCCGACGGGCATGCCGAGCTCGACCGAATCGGTGAGTTCCTCGACCGCAGCGCTCTCGGCGCGGGACTGTTCAGCGATCGTGACGGTGTGCTCGGCACCACCGGACTCCATCATGTCGAGTCGGCGGTCGAAGTCCCTGTGCATCCACTGCACGCTGAGGCGTGCCAAGACCAGGAATCCGACCAGCAACCCGCCCGGAATGGCGACGAACCCCCACGAGACCCGCCCGAACGCACACAGGGTGATCACCGCGGCGAGAGCGACCAGCAGCACGACGATCACATTGCGGCGGCGACCTGCGGCGGCAGCCTCGGCGCGTCGCATCGACTGGATGACAGCACGTCGGGTCAGCGGTGTGGTGACCCGCACCTCGTCGTCGGTCTCCTCGCGGACAATCCGCACGTCGGCCGAGAAGCGAGTCGCGGGATCGAACATCTCATTGGTTCGGGCAGAATCCCGACGCAGATACATCGGCACGAGATAAGCCAGCCACGCTGCCACGATTGCCCCGAAGATCACACCCGTCGTCCCCACAGGCAGCACCGTACGCAGCACGACCCTGCTTGGCTCGCAGACCCGCCGGAGTGTCGTGACCCCAACGAATCTCGTCTCAACCGCGGCGGCTCCGCAGGGTTTCCCAGCGCATCAGCAGCCCCTCGGGGACCTCTTCAGGGGTGAGCGCGAAGATCTCGTGGTCGCGCCAGTCGCCGTTGATGTGGAGATACCGCAGCCGCCGCCCTTCGTGGCGGAACCCCAGCTTCTCCACCACCCGCAGGCTGTTGCCGTTCTCCGGTCGGATGGCTACTTCCATCCGGTGCAGGCCGAGGGTTTCGAAGCAATAGTCGGTCGCCAGCGCGACGGAGGTCGGCATGAGCCCCCGGCCGGCGGCACGTCGGTCGATCCAGTACCCGATCTGGGCCGACTGCGCCGAGCCCCGCGTGATGCCGGAGACAGTCACCTGGCCGACAAGTCGGGGCGCTGCCGAGGGGGCACCCTGCGGGGTCCACCAGAGGGCCCAGGGCAGCATCTGACCGAATTTGGCCTGCCGGTTGAGGATCTGCACCAGCGCAGCGAAGGTCGGCGGACCGGGTTCGGCGCCCGGCGGCTGGGTGGCGTCCCAGGGCTGCAACCAGTCGCGGTTATAGCTCCGCAGCGCATCCCACGCCGCCTTGTCGCGGCGTCGCAAAGGCTGCAGCAGGGCCTCTCCGTGCGCCAGGTGCACGGGCCACTGGGATCCGCTCACGCGCGCTCAGTGGTCTCCGTCGCGGATCTGGTCCACGGCATGGATCAGGATCGGGTTCAGGACCTCCATCGCATCCGCGACACCGCCACGCGAGCCCGGCAGATTCACCACCAGGCTGCGGCCGGCCACCCCAGCCAGCCCCCGCGAGAGCACGGCTGTCGCGACGCCCTTGGCCACGCCGGCCTGGGCGATCTGCGCGGCCAGATGCGGGATCTCCCGGTCCAGCAGCGGCCGGGTCTGTTCGGGGGTCCGGTCGCTCGGGGCGAGACCGGTGCCGCCCGTGGTCAGGATGATGTCGTACGCCCCCACCGCGTCCCGCAGAGCTTGTCCGACGGGCTCACCGTCAGCAACGACCACGACGGGGTCGACCTCGATGCCCAGGGCGCGCAACGCCTCGGCGGCCAGGGGCCCGGACCGGTCGGCGTACTCCCCTGCGGCGGCGCGGGTCGACGCCGTGATCACACACGCACGAACCGGATCACTCACGACGCCAGTCTCCGCTGCGGCCACCGGATTTGGCCAGCACCCGGACGTCACTGATCACAGCGGTCTTGTCCACCGCCTTGACCATGTCGATCACGGTCAAGGCGGCCACGGAGACGGCGGTGAGCGCTTCCATCTCCACGCCGGTGCGCTCGTTGGTCTTCACCGTGGCCGTGATCTCAACCCCGGCATCCACGACCTCGACCTCGACGGACACCCCCGACACCATCAGTGGATGGCACAACGGGATCAACTCCGGCGTACGTTTTGCGCCCTGGATCCCGGCGATCCGGGCGACGGCGAGCGCATCACCCTTGGGCACCCCGCCCGAGCGCAGCAGCGCCACACATTCCGCGCTCAACAGCACCCGGCCGGCCGCGGTCGCCGTGCGGGCGGTGACCTCCTTGGTCGAGACGTCGACCATGTGGGCGTGGCCGGCAGCGTCGAGATGGGTCAGCGACGGCTCACTCATCGAGCATCCAGGCGTGCACCGTCTCGCCGGCCTTGATGACCTCGGTTGCATCGTCGATGAGCAGCAGGGCGTTCGACTTCTGCAGCCCACCGAGCAGGTGGGAGGAGTGCCCGCTGACCTCCTCGACGACCCGTCGACCACCCCGATCGGTCCGGATAGTCGCCCGCACGAAGCGGGCCCGGCCGGGCTTGGAGCGGATGATCGTGTTGGTCACCGCGGTCACGGTCGGACGCTCCACCGGCGTGATGCCGAGCAGCTTGCGGATCACGGGCCGGACGAACACCTCGAACGAGACGAACGAGCTCACCGGGTTGCCGGGCAACATCAGGATCGGGATCTCGTCGTCACCGATCAGACCGAACCCCTGCGGTTTGCCTGGCTGCATGCCGATCTTGGCGAAGTCGACCATCCCCAATTCCGGGGCGACGGCCTTGACGACATCCCAGTCGCCCTCGGAGATGCCGCCGGTGGTCACGATCAGGTCGGCCCGGACCAGCTGATCACTGATCGTCTGCTTGAGCACCGCCGGGTCGTCCCCCACGGCGCCGACCCGAAACACCTGGGCGCCGGCAGCACGTGCCTGGGCGGCCACCATGAACGAGTTCGAGTCGAACAGTTGCCCCAGTTCGGTCAGCCGCAGGCCTGGCTCGACGAGCTCCGATCCGGTGGACAGCACCACCACCCGCGGCCTGGGGCGGGCGAGAACCTTGTCGATGCCGATGCCGGCCAACAGCCCGATCGTGCGGGCGTCGATCACGTCCCCGTGCTGCAGCAGCTCCTCGCCCTCGGTGATGTCGGAACCCAGGCGGCGGATGTTCTTGTCGACGTCGATCTCGGCGAAGATCTGCACGTCCTCGGCGCCGCGATCGGTCAGCTCATATTGGATGACGGTGTCGGCACCCTCCGGGACCGGGGCACCGGTCATGATCTTCATCGCGGTGCCGGGGGCGAGCACGCGGTCTGCCACCGTCCCGGCCGCGATCTCCCCGACCACGGCGAGGGTGACGGGCCGCTTCTCCGAGGCACCCTTGGTATCAGCGGCTTGGATCGCATAGCCATCCATCGCTGCGTTATCGAAGCCGGGCAGGGAGACATCGGACTCGATGTCCTCGCACAGGCTCAACCCGAGGGCATCCAACACGTGCATGCCGAACGGCGGCAGCGGCTGGATCTGCTCGAGAATCCAGTCCCGCTGCGCGGTCCAGTCACGCAGCCCATGCTCGTTGGGTGGCGGTGGGGTCGGCAGGGTCGGTGCCGGTGGCTCCTCGACCGGCTCGGGTTCCACTGTCTTCTTCCGACCGAACAATCGCATGTGACCTACCCTAGGCGAATGGATTCCCTCTCTGAGGCCGACCACGCCGCCCTCCGGGAGGCCAAGCAGACCCTCCGCTCCGCGGTCCGCACCAGGCGTTCGGCACGCGATGACATGACGATGGCCGCCCTGGACCATCAGCGTTTCGACTGGCTGAGCGAGTTCCTCGACTCCCCCGGGGAGGGGTTCACGCTCGCCACCTATTTCTCGATTCCCCCTGAACCCAGCACGTGGGAATTGGTCGCCTGGCTCCAGGCCCGTCGGGTGACGGTCCTGCTGCCCGTCCTGGGTCCCCGGGCCGACGGCAGCCCGCGACGGGAGCCGGACTGGGCCCCGTACGCCGGGCCGGATTCCCTGCGCAGCGGCCTGTGGGGGATCCCGGAGCCGACCACCCCGGCGCTCGGCGCGCGCGGGCTCGCGAGTGCCGAGGTGGTGGTCTGTTCGGCCCTGGCCGGCACGGAGACCGGCAAGCGGCTGGGCATGGGGGGTGGCTGGTTTGACCGGGCGCTGGAGTACGCGGCGCCGGACGCGGTCTTCGTCACCCTGTTGAACGACGATGAGATCCTCG
>JAUNUL010000497.1 GCA_030538175.1 Propionibacteriaceae bacterium
GGGCCGGGATCCTGTCTCGACGTCAGCAGGTAGCACTGCGCCGTGGCGTACCAGGCCATGGCGTCGGTGCGGAAGCCGGGCAACAGGAGTGGGAGGCCGCCGGCGATCGCTTGGTCCGCCAGTTGCTGGGCCCACGCCGACATCTCGCCCAGCCAGACGAATCGGGCGTCGGGCTGCACGCTGACGATGGCGGCACCGGCCGCGAGAAAACGATCGAATCCCTTGCGGTGGTCGGCGTAGCCGGCGCCGAGGTAGACGGTGACGTCGTCGCCCCACAGCCCCTGGATCTCTCGGCGAACCGTGTCGACGGCTCGCCGTGGCGCGGGTCGGGTCTGCAGGCCGGGTGTGATCTGGTCGATCTGGGGCAGCGGGCCGTCGGGGCTGAACTCACGCAGCGCCTCGTGCAGGGGGCCGACCATCGACGGCATCCCGACGGCGACCCGAGGCATCCGCGACACAGGGCCGAGCAGTTCCTGGCCGCGCAGGTAGTCGGTCATCTCGTGGACCAGCAGCAGGCGGGGTCCGGTGTCGGGGAGGCGGTCCATCACCAACGCGCTCCATCCCGTGTTGCCGATGATCGCGATGTCTTCGGGCAGGCCAGCCCCCAAGCCAGCCAGATGCCAGCCCTCGGCCAGTACGAACGTGGGGCCGAGCACCTGGAAGTCCGAGTGGAGTGGGCCGCTGCTGCGCAGGATGAAGATCGGCTGGTAGCCCAAGAGGCGGTAGTGCCGCGCCAGACCGAGCAACAGTATGGGTGCCCCGGCGCGTTGCGCGTCGTGGCCGACCAACAGGATGGGCGGTCGCGCCGGATGCAGTGCTGCATCCATTGCGCGGCGGCTGGCTTCGGCGGTGCGCGGCTGCTCCTGGGCCAGGAGGCCGATCGGCCTTCCCTCGTAGATGTAGTGCCGAGCGGGCCGCGTGCCTTCCAAGGGCAGGTAGCAGCGTCGATAGAAGTCAGGATCGAATTGCGGGCCAGGTTGGCGGCCCTCCGCGTCGCCCAGGGTGGCGAAGTGCTCCCACGGCGTGCCGGGAAAATCGGCGACATCGGGGTAGCGTTCGAGATACCAGTCGGCGTCGAGGATCCAGTCTGGATGGGTGGGGTCCAGATCCATCGACGCTGCGTTGATAACGCCGTCTCGCTTCACGTCTGTATTGTATGGCCGTGCGTGAAGTGATCGGTCACAAATCCGCGAGGCGGATACTCGTCTACGGCTCCACCGGAGCCAGCGTCCACATTGCCTTCGAGGGCATCCATCAGGCCGGCGGGCGAGCGTCCGTCGTCGCCTATGTCGACGACACTCCGGACGCACCCGATGTCGCCTGTGATGGGCTTCCCGTGATCGATTTCGACGGCATGGCTGACTACCCGGATCTGCCCATCCTCGTCGCGGTGCAGTCGGCTCACGGGCGCCGATCGCTGTTCGAGCGTCTCGACGAGGTGGGCCGACGCATCATCGGCATGCCCGGGCTTGCGCATCTTGTGCATCCTCTGGCTGAGGTGGGCGAGGGCGTCGTCGTGTCGAGCACTTCGCGGGTCATGCCCGGGGTCCGGCTGGAGCGCGGCGTCATGGTGCTGGCGGACCTCGTGGCCGAGGACGTGCACGTGGGGGAGTACACCACGTTGGCCGTGCACTCGATCGTGCTGGGGCATGTCGACATCGGTGCAGATGTCCACGTGGCGCCCGGCGCCATCATCAACAACGGCCGCGTGGGCCGTCGGATGACGATTGGTGACGGGGCGATCATCGGGACCGGCGCTGTGGTGGACCGACCGGTTGGTGCGGGAGAGGTTGTTCTCGGCAACCGTGCCATGTCGCCGGAGGCGTGGCACCGGCTCCGTGCGCTG
>JAUNUL010000498.1 GCA_030538175.1 Propionibacteriaceae bacterium
CCCCCGGATCCGTCACCCGGTGATGTGCCCGGCGTCTGGCTGGCCACGGACTGGCCGACCCGCGACGTCGAACCCACAGAGGTCGCACTCCCCCGCGCCTCGGTCCCGGCGCGCGATGGCTGGGTGATCGTGGACACCGCGCAGCATCACGGGGTCGATGCGGGCAAGTTCTTCCCGTACGGCAATCCCACCGACCTGCCACCCGACCAGCGAGCCGAGGATGGCCGCGGTGTCGCGATCGACCTCCTCGTCGCCGAAGAGGAGCTGACGATCCTCGGCATGCCCGAAGCCGTACTCCACCTCGACAGCGCGACCCCGCGGGGACAGGTGATCGCCCGACTGTGCGATGTCGCCCCGGATGGCTCCTCACGGCTGCTGTCGCGCGGCGTACTCAACCTGTCGTCCCGTCAGGGTCGCGATCGGATCGTGCCCTTCACCCCGGGCGAGCCGGAGACGGTCCGGGTCCGCTTCACCGGGCTCGGAGTGCGGATCGCGGCGGGTCATGCGTTGCGGTTGGTGCTGTCGTCGACCTATTGGCCCTGGGTCTGGCCCCAGGCCGAGACAGGTGCCCTGCGGGTGCACCTGCCGTCGAGCTCGCTGGTCCTGCCGGTCGTGCGGCCCGAGCGTACGCCGCAGGCCGACGAGGCCACGTGGACCGAGCCAGAGCACAGCGCTGTGGCCGAGCCGGTGATCATGCATGACGTCCGGGCCAAGGACGCAGACGGTCGGGAGATGTCCCAGCGGGAGATCCGCCACGATGTCGAGACTGGCCGGTGGCAGCTGCTCGTCGATCCGGCCTATGGCGGCTCCAGGTCCTATCCGAACGGGTTGGAGTACGGCGAGGAAGCCCGGGAGAGTTTCACGATCACTGATGGCGACCCACTGTCAGCGCACGCTACGTCGCACTGGCGGGTCACGCTCGGGCGTGACGCGTGGCAGACATCGCTGCGCACGGAACAGGTCGTGACGGCTGACGCGACCCACTTCGTGATCCGCGCCCGTGTGCTTGCCGAGATCCTGGATGAGGCGGGGGAAGCGGTCATCGACACCGTCGCTGACCGCACCTGGGATGAGAGGATCCCGCGGACCGCCGGGTGAAAACAGGGCATAAAACCATAGGTTCCGCAGGCCCGTTGGCCAAAGCGAGTGAGGTTGGTCACAACAGCGTCGTTTTCGTGCCATTTTCCGCGTTTGGATTACTACTGAGGGTAGTAGTTCATGCTTCAATGAGCGCCGACGACGTAGTTGTCACATAAGGATTCCTCTTCAAGGAGATACAAAGATGCGCCGTAGTGCACTCGACAAGCTGATCTCGTATGTGGGTCTGGCTCTCGCCGCGCTCCTCATCGTCGGCGGCGGCCTGCTGACCTGGGCGAGCACCTTCGTTGCTTCGCAGGTCGAAAGCCAGCTCGCCGCGCAGCGGATCACCATGCCGTCGGAGCTCGACGCCGACAAGTCGCTGAGCGATGCTGACCGCAAGGCCCTCGAGCCCTTCAAGGGCAACCTGATGTCGACCGGTGACGAGGCCAAGGCCTTCGCCGATCACTACATCCTCGCCCACATGAATGCTTCCTCCGATGGCAAGACCTATGAAGAGGTCTCCGGTGAGTACATGAAGATGTCCGCCGAGGAGAAGGCCTCCGAAGAGGGCGTCAAGAAGGCCGGCCTGCGTCAGAGCCTCTTCATGGGCAACGCCCTGCGCGGCCTGCTGCTGAACGCCTATGCCTTCGGCACCATGGGCAAGATCGCCGGCATCGCCGCTGTCGCCGCCTTCGTCGGTGGCGTGGTCATGATCGTGCTGGCGCTGCTCGGGGTGGCGAAGCTGATGCGGTTCATCCCGCG
>JAUNUL010000499.1 GCA_030538175.1 Propionibacteriaceae bacterium
TGCTGCTGGGGAATGTGCGGGGGCGGTTGATCAAGTTGTTGAACGAACGTACGCCGCTGTATCGCGACGCCGCCACGGTCACCGTGAACGTGGACCAGGGGTCGCCGGCTGAGATCGTGGCGGAGATCCGGGAGGCGCTGGGCCGATGAGCGAGCTGGAAACGATCCGCGTGTCGGCGGAGAAGCCGTATGACGTGGTCACCCGCGTCGGCGCGTTGGAGTTGCTGCCGGAGTTGGTCGGGGAGACCGAGCGGGTCGCGTTATTGTACGCCCCCGTGCTCGCCGAGCGGGCCAAGGAGCTCGCGGCCGGGTTGTCGGCCCAGGTGACGATGATCGAGCTGCCGGATGCGGAGGCCGCGAAGACCGCGGACGTATTGGTGCAGTGCTGGGACAAGCTGGCCGAGGATGGGTTCACGCGTTCGGACCTCTTGGTGGCGTTCGGCGGGGGAGCGACGACCGACCTCGGTGGGTTCGTTGCTGCGTCGTGGTTGCGGGGGATCCGGTTCGTGACCCTGCCGTCGACGGTGCTGGGCATGGTCGACGCTGCAGTGGGCGGCAAGACCGGCATCAACATTGCCGCGGGCAAGAACCTGGTGGGCGCGTTCCAGGAGCCGATCGGGGTGCTGTGTGACCTGTCGCTGTTGGAGACGCTGCCGGCCGACGATCTGCGGGCTGGTCTGGTCGAGGCGATCAAGTGTGGGTTCATCGCCGATCCGGTGATCCTGGATCTGGTCGAGGAGGACCCGGCGGACGCGTTGCGTTGGGATTCCGATCGGTTGGCCGAGATCGTTCGCCGCGGCATCGCCGTCAAGGCACGGGTCGTGAGCGGGGACCTGAAGGAGGCCACCTCGCAGGGCGCGACGGTCGGGCGGGAACAGCTGAACTATGGCCACACGCTCGCGCATGCGATCGAGAAGCTGGAGAACTATTCCTGGCGTCACGGCGAGGCCGTGGGCGTGGGCATGGTGTACGTCGCCGAACTCGCCCGGGCGCTGGGGAAGATCGACGATGCTCTCGCCGATCGGCACCGGACCGTGCTGCAGGCCATTGGGGCACCGGTCAGCTACGCGGGTGACTGGGCGGACTTGCGGGACGCGATGAGCCTGGACAAGAAGACCCGTGGGTCGACCCTGCGGTTTGTGATCCTCAACGGGTTGGGATCACCCGAGATCTGCGCGGGGCCGGACGAGCAGGTCCTCGAGGACTCGTACGGCTGTGTGGTGTGATTCTGAGCTGCAGAGGAGTTTCCCGAAATGGCGTTCTTGCTTCGAGAGTTTCTATACGTGGATGTGGACAAGGTCCGCGGCCTCCTTGCCCAGATCGACGAAGGGATCGTGGAACTTGAAGTCGTCAAGGGCGAAGAATCGAAGTTTAACGAAGCTGGCGTCAAAGGGTTGTTAGGGCATCGGTCGACATGGGTCGAAGAAGCCACGACGCAGAAGTCAAAAGGCGATGCGCTATTCCCCATCTTGGAACAAGCATTGGATTCTCTAGGGTATCTCGATGATGTCTCCGAGGTCGTCCAGGACCCAAGGTCATGGCAGAAAGATGGCCTTCCCGAGTCCCATCCTCCTGGGTCAATAGTCAGATTCACAGCGCCGGGCAAGCTCTTTGATTCACGATTTCTTGCTGACTCTCTAACGAATTTTTCTGCAGTTTCGGTGGGGCTTCAGAATTTGGGCTTTGATCGGCACGCAGGTGGGAGTTTCGAGACCAAGCCAGTGCCTCCGAAAGCCAAGATTAAGGTTCAGGAAAAAGCTTCAGCGCAAAGAGGAAAACTGGCCATTCATCAGGAATGGCAAGATCGTCCAGCGGAAGAGAGAATCCCTGAAAATCTGGAC
>JAUNUL010000031.1 GCA_030538175.1 Propionibacteriaceae bacterium
CCGTGGGCCCTCGGCCGTTCTTCGAATGACCTTCAGATCAGACGACCTTGACCTTCACATACTGACCCGGTGCGGCCTCGAGCACGGGGTGCTTGTCGTCGCCCTGCTGGGTCGGCGCGGCAACCTTCTCGCCAGCGGCCTTCTCGAGCCACTCGTACCACAGCGGCCACCAGCTGCCGGGAACGCTCTCAGCGCTGTCGAGCCATGCCTCGGGAGCAGCTCCCTCGGTGCCGTTGATCCAATAGTTGCGCTTCTTCTTCGCCGGCGGGTTGACAACACCGGCGATGTGGCCGGAGGCGCCGAGGACGAACTTCGTGTCGCCGCCGAGGAGCTTGCTGCTCTCATAGGCCGAGGTCCACAGCACGATGTGGTCTTCCTTGGCTGCGAACACGAACGCCGGGATGTCGACGGTGCCGAGGTCAACCTTCACGCCGGCCTGGGTGGTGCCGCCGGGCTTCTTGAGGTTGTTCTCCAGATACATGTTGCGCAGATACCAGCAATACATCGGACCGGGCAGGTTGCTGCTGTCGGCATTCCAGAACAGGATGTCGAACGCGGGCGGGGCCTGGCCCTTGAGATAGCCAGCGGTGACGTAGTTCCAGATCAGGTCGTTCGCGCGGAGCGAGGAAAAGACCTGGGCGAGGCCCTTGCCCTCGAACACGCCACCCTTGCCGATCTTGGACTCCTGTGCCTCAACGACGTCCTTGTTGAGCAGGACGCCGATCTCGCCGGGCTCGGAGAAGTCAAGCAGGGTGGTCAGCAGGGTGAGGCTGGCGGCCGGCTTCTCACCGCGGCCCTTGGCCACAGCCAGGGCGCTGGTGAGGAGGGTGCCGCCGATGCAGAAGCCGAGAACCTGGGCTTCCTTGGAACCGGCGATCGCGTTGGTGGTGGCCAGCGCGGTCAGGATGCTCTCGACGTAGTCATCCCAGGTCTTGTCGCCCACGCTCTCGTCGGCGTTGCGCCACGACATCAGGAAGACGTTGTGGCCCGCGTCGACGGCGTGCTTGACGAACGAGTTCGACGGCTGCAGGTCGAGGATGTAGTACTTGTTGATCGACGGCGGCACGATGAGCAGCGGCGTCGCGTACACCTCTTCGGTGGTCGCCTTGTAGTGGATCAACTCGAACAACTCGGTCGTGCCGACGTTGACGCCGACCTCGAAGGCATCCATGTCGGTCTGCGAGATGCGGCCCTGGGCGAGGTCCTCGGCGAACAGCTTCGCGCCATCAACCAGGCTGGCACCGCCGGTCTCGAGGGCCTTGTCGATGGCCTCAGGGTTGGTCAGCAGAGCGTTGGAGGGGCTGACCGCGTCGGTGATCTGCCGGAGCGCGAACTGCCACTGGGCCTTGTCCTTGTCCTCCAGCGGTGCCGCGTCGAGGGCCTTGAACAGGTTCTCGGTGGTCGCGAGGTAGGTGCGAGCCAGCATCTCGAAACGAGGGTCGTTGCTCCACGCCTCACCGGCGAAACGCTTGTCGGTGATCGGCTTGGTGAAGGCCTCGGCGCCCGGGATCATCTTCAGCCACGGCGCGAACATTTCCTGCACCGGTGCGGTCCACTGCTGGAACAGCTGCATCTGGGCCTTGGTCAGGTCGTTGAAGGCCTTGGTCCAGGGCACCAGGGCCTCGGTGAGCTGCTTGGTCATGCCAACCGCGTCACCCGACGGCGTGAGGATGGCTTGTTGTTGTTTGACCAAATCGGTCAACCATTGCGTCGGATCAGTGGTTGGTGTGGCCATGCCGGACTCCCGTGGGCTCGTCGGAATTGTCGTACGTCAGGGACCTTATCGGTGCGCCTCAAGACGCTAGGTCCAAGGGTGACATCCTGCCCGCACGATGGCCAGAGTGGAGCCGATCGATCCCGCCAGCGGAACGGTGACCCGCCCGAGAGTGCCATCGCCTCGGTCTGTGGGCATCAACGCCATCAGCCGCGCAGGATCGAGGTCATTTTCTTTCCACGGGCGACTTCGTCGACGACTTTGTCCATGTATCTGATTTTCTGCATCAGTGGATCTTCGATGTCCTCGACGCGATAGCCGCAGATCACGCCGGTGATCAGACTGGCGTTCGGGTTCATGGCCGGCGCCTGATCGAAGAACTCCTCGAGCGTCACTTTGTCGGCAATCGTCTGGGCCAGGCCGGCGTCGTCATAACCGGTCAGCCACGTCAGGACTTGGTGCAGGTCGGCGGTGGTCCGACCCTTCTTCTCGACTTTGGTCACATAGTGCGGATAGATGTCAGCGAAGGCCATGTCGAAGATCTTGTGTCGGGTCATGGGCGGAGTCTCCCGCATGCTTTGGGGGCCCGCCTAAAGTGACCGCGTGGCAACGATTGTTTTCGTACACGCACATCCCGACGACGAGGCGTCGCAGACCGCCGGCACCATGGCGCTCGCCGCGGATCAGGGCCATCGCGTGGTGTGCATTTATGCGACGAGTGGCGAGCTGGGGAACACGCCTGAGGTGTTGAACGGCGCCTCGCTTCGGGAGCACCGGCGGGCCGAGGCGGAGGAGTCCGCGCGGATCCTGGGCACGGCTCGGTTGGTCTGGTTGGAGTACGCCGACTCCGGCCTGCAGGGCTGGGATCCCGACCGCGCTGAGCGGGCGTTCATCGACGAGGATGTCGAGGAGGTTGCCCGCCGCATCGCTGATGTGCTCGACTCCGAGGACGCCGACTTCGTCGTGGGCTATGACTGGCACGGCAACTATGGGCACCCCGATCACGTGCAGGTCCACCGCGTCACGAAACGGGCTGCGGACCTGGCGCGCAGACGACCGGCGTACCTCGAGGAGACCCTGAACCGCGACCACATGCGACGCATGTTCGCGATGGCGCGGGAGGCGGGCCTGCTGGGGGAGCGGGCTGAGGTGATGGATGTGGACGCACCCAAGCTGGATGGCAACCCGATGGGCACCCCGGAAGCCGAACTGCACTGGGCCGTCGACATCAGCTCGGTGATCGCCCGCAAGCGGGCCGCCCTGGCCAGCCACGCGTCCCAGCCGGATGCGGCCAGCTTCCTGGAGATGCCCGAGGAGCAGTTCGCGGTGGCGATGCAGTTCGAGTACTACATCGAACCCGGCCGACCCGAGGGCATGATCGTGGGTTGGCCGTTCGGTGCGGCGGCCAACCAGGAAGCCTGACTCAGCAGCCGTCCCACATGTAGTGGTCGCTGTAGTACCGCGCGGAGATGAACTCGATGCGCGTCTGCGGCGTCAGCTGCTTGGTCTCCCACGTCGGTGCGAAGACGATCTCCCGGTCACCGACGCGGACGAACGCGGTCGGATACGGCTGGTACCCGATCTTCACCTCGCGCTCCAACTGGGCGCCGTAAATCCGTTCGATCTCGGCCACGGTCATGCCGACCTTTGCTCCGGAGCGTGTCGCGTATCGAGGCGAGCTCAGCGTGATGTCGCCGAGGCGTTCGGCGGCGTCCGAGCGCAGATCGATGCCGCGGGCCTGCAGTTGTTTGCTCGTGACCTGATGGGGTGGGCAGTCGGGGGAGACCTCGAGCCACCCGTTGCGGTGCAGTTCGTCCCAGGTCATCCCGATCTTGATCGGGCCGAGGCCGGAGGTGTCGAGCACGGCGTTGTCGAGGCTGACCGGGGCCGCGCTGGACGGCTTCGTTGGGCTGGGGGAGCGCGTCGCGGATGGAGTCGTGCGGCGGGGAGTGGGCGTACTGGCCGTCGTCGGCGACGCGGGTGCCGGGCTGGCCGGAGCGCTCGTGGCAGGGGCGGCGCTTGTTGGGGGCGCAGCCGTTGGGGGAGTGGCAGGCGGAGCGTCGGCCGTGGTCCCGCCGCAGCCCGCCAGGGCTATGCAGGTCGTGACGGCCACAAGAAGACGAACACGCATCGGAAGATTCCTTTCCCCGTGCTTGTTTGCCACCATGGGTGACGGCGGACGCGTTGTCCAGTGATCCGGGTGAAGGATTGGTCACGTTTCGGATGGGGAGAGTCGATGGGCATCGAGTTCACGGCGCAGGTCGAGCAGATCGGTGAGCGTCTGATCGTCCGTTTGCCGGGTGAGGCGAGCGCGGAGTTGCCGTCCCGCGGGCAGGTGGCGGTGGAGGGGGAGTTGAACGGGCAGCCGTACGCCACCGTCCTGGAACCCGACGGCCGCAAAGGGCACTGGATCGCTGTGTCGGAAGCGGTGGCTGCTGAGTTGGCGTTGACCGATGGGGCAGAGGTGACGGGGGAGTTGACCCCAACGAAGGTGTGGCCGGAGCCGACCATGCCGGACGACCTCGGGGCTGCCCTGGCCGAGGCCGTCGACTTGGCCGGCACCTGGTCGAGCCTCACGCCGATGGCGCGCTGGGAGTGGGTGCGCTGGGTGCAGTCCACCAAGAACACGACCACCCGGGAGCGTCGGGTCGAGGTGAGCATCTCGAAGCTCCGCGACGGCAAACGTCGGCCGTGCTGCTTCGACCTCTCGTCCTGCACCGACCCCGAACTCGCCAAGAGCGGCAAGCTGATCGAGACCGCCTGACCAGACCTGCCGGGATCGGATGTATCGACTGGATCTTCACGGCAGCACCTCATAAGACAATGCATGCAAGCATGAAGCAGCTGAGAGTGGGCCCAGCGAGCAAAGTGACATAATGTCGCTTATCGGACTGCCGGCATAATCTGCAGTCATCTGTGGCTTAGGCGGTATTTCGCCTTGTCGCGAGGCGACTCCTTGCTGATGGGTGCAGGATTTGCCGTTTCGTTACGGCCGCCGGGGTCTGCGACTCGGCCCAACGACCGCTTCGCAAAAAAGCAAAACTTGCATCCATCTCCCCGCTGAGCGTTCCCGACCACGGGTTTCGCCTCGTCAGCGCCAGATGACTGCAGATTATGCCGCTGTGGACGCTTGTCGCTGGTGAACGACGGCGATATGCGGCGCCGTTGCTGTCATCAGTTAGGCTTACCTAAATCGATGTGAAGGGTTCGTCATGCATGGAGAAGTTCGCAGCACGCAGCGCCTGACGCCGCAGTTGATGCGCGTCGTCCTGGGTGGCGATGGATTGGCTGGGTTTGTAGCGCCGAAGTCCGCGGATGCCTATGTGAATTGCGCGTTCCTGCCGGACGGTGCGGCGTATGAGGTTCCGTTCGACCCGGAAGCCGTACGCGGGCTGCCGGCCGAGGAACGTCCGTATCCGCGTCGCCTGACTGTTCGCGCCTGGGATGAAGCAACACGCGAGCTGACCCTGGATATCGCTGTGCACGGTGATGCGGGGTACGCCGGCCGCTGGGCGATGCACGCCAAGCCCGGTGACAAGCTGCAATTCAAGGGTCCCGCGGACGGCTATGTGCCGCATCCGGACGCCGATTCCTATCTTTTCGTGGGCGATGAAAGCGCGCTACCGGCGATCGCCGTGGCCGCCGAGATGGTGTCACCGGGCAAGCCGGTCACGATCGTCGCCGAGGTCGAGGACGCCGACGGCGAGATCGCACTCGACTCCCCCGGCGATCTCGAGGTTCACTGGGTCCACCGGGCCGGTCAGTCCGATCTGGACGATCTGATGGCGAATGTTGTCGCCGGCCTGCCCAAGCCGCAGGGCCGGCTCAGCGCCTTCGTACACGGCGAGGCGGCCGAAACCCGGGCGGTCCGCCGGGTGCTCCTCGGCGAAAAGCGTGTCGACCTCGACTGGCTGTCCTGCTCCCCCTATTGGCGACGTGGCCTCAATGACGAGGAATGGCGCTCCATCAAGGGCCAGTGGGTGCGGGACGTGAACGCGGAGTCCTTCGACTGAATGTCAGCCAGCAGCGTTACGCTGCTCCTGGCCGCAACGCAATGTCGACAAACAAATGAGGAACCCATGAAACTGAGTCACCTGCCCATCCGTCTCGCCGCGGGCGCATTCTTCCTGAATGCTGGCATCTCCAAGCTCGGCATGAGCGCCGAACAGGCCGCCGGGATGCGCGCGATGGGAAGCGCCGGCGTCCCGCTGCTCGACAAGGTCGATGACGAGACCTTCGCCAAGGCCCTGCCGGCCGGTGAGATCGCGGTCGGCGCTTCGCTGCTCCTGCCCTTCATCCCGTCGTGGCTGAGCGGTGCCGCCCTGACTGCCTTCAGCTCCGGTCTGGTGAACATGTATCTCAAGACCCCCGGCATGACCCAAGAAGACGGCATCCGCCCGACCGAACAGGGCACTGCCGTGGCGAAGGACATCGCCTTCCTCGGCATTGGCGCCACGCTGCTGCTCGACTCGCTGCTGGGGGGCCGCAAGAAGAAGAACAAGAAGAAGGCTCGGGCGGCCGTCGCCGACTGAGCCCCCTCGCGCGGCGGGCGCCGGTCGGGTCGAGTCGACATGCCATGATCGAACGGTCATGCAGATAAGTCGACTCTTGGAAGGGGCACCGTGACTTTTCCTCTCGGCCGGCGCTCGTTGTCGTTCCGCACGCTGTCCCTCTTGGCCGCAATGGCGTGTCTGGTCGCTGTCGCCGCCTGCTCCCCCACCCAACTCGGCGCTGACTCCCGGCAGGCCACCCTGGTCACCGACGGCGAGTCGCTGATCGTTGGCAGTGGTACGCCCGCAGAGGTCACGTCGCGCGTCAGCGCCGCCCTGTTCGATTCCGCCCCGGCTGCCGTACTGGTCGACGCCAGCGCAGATCTGAGCACGATCGCCGACGCGAACGTCCCGGTTCTCCTGATTGCCGATGCCAGCGACACTGCGCGAACAACTGTCGCCGCCGAACTCGACCGCTTGGGCGCCAAGACGGTTCTTGCCCTGGGCCCCGACGCGACGGCCCTTGCCGCCAACCTGACTCAGACGATCGTGGCCAGTCCCGGCGAACTCCCCGAGCTCGAACACCCGGATGGGGAGACCGGGACCGTCCTGATCACCGGCGATACAGGCGTCTCCGGCATTGCACCCACCACCCTCGACGTGGTGTCGGCAACCGCCCGAGCCGCCGGCGCCACCCTCATGGAGACCGCCTCCGGTGATCCACGGGAAGCCCGTGAATCGGTCGATGCGCTTGCGGACATCACCCCGGATCGCGTGATCGGGATCGGCGACGGGCTGGGTGACCTGCAACAACTCGAGGCCCGTGTCCGGGCGGCGGCGACCGGCGTCCAGCTGCCGGGTGGGGGCCAACTGCACGCGGACAAGCAGTACATCGCGCTCTATGGTCACCCCGGCGTACCGGTCCTCGGCGTGCTGGGCGAACAGAATCTCGATGCCTCGGTGCAGCGGGCCAAGCAGCAGGCGGCGGCGTACGAAGGGCTGAGCGACAAGAGGGTCGTGCCCATGTTCGAGATCATCACGACGGTCGCCCTCGGCGAGCCCTCGCCCAACGGGAACTACACCAACGAGTTCGACCCCGAGCTCTATCGGCCCTGGATCGAGCGCGCCGGCGACGAGGGGATCTATGTCGTCCTCGACCTCCAGCCCGGGCGGGCGGACCTGCTGGATCAGGCGAAGAAATACGAGTCCCTGCTCCGCCACCCCCACGTGGGCCTTGCCATCGACCCCGAGTGGAAACTGCGCCCCGACCAGCGTCCCCTGCAACAGATTGGCCAGGTCCGGGCCGATGAGGTCAACCGGGTCGGCGACTGGCTGGCCACCATGACCCGGGAGAACAACCTGCCGCAGAAGCTGTTCGTGCTGCACCAATTCCAGACCCGCATGTTGCCGGACCGGGCCCAGATCACGACCGGCCACGACGAGCTGCAGACGCTCATCCACGTCGACGGACAAGGCTCCCAACCGGCCAAACAGGACACCTGGCGGGTCATCCTGCAGGACCCGCCAGCCAAGACCGTGTGGGGTTGGAAGAATTTCCATGACGAGGACGCACCGATGCTGACGCCCAAGCAGACCATGGATCAGGTGGATCCCGTGCCGGTGATGATCAGCTACCAGTGACGCTCGGATCCAACGTGCGCCGGGTGACCCGCTCCCCCACCTTCGCCGAGACGATCAGACCAGCCAGCGCGCCCGCGAACCCGGCGTACCCCGTCACGATCAACCCGGCCACGGCCGCCGCGAACACGACCCACTGGACGACGATCTTCACCGCCGGTGGCGCCTTCGCCTTCGGTGAGGCCAGCAGCCCCCACAGCACCAGGGTCACCGCTACGGCTCCGACGGCCAGTGGGATGCCCCACCCGTTGGGTGCCAGCGAGTACGCCGCCAGTCCGATCGCTGCCCAGGCGGCCAACTCCGCCAGAAAAATCAGCAGCAGGAACAGGCCCCTCGTCCCGCCCAGATGATCGGGCTCCGGTGTCGTCGTCACGACAGCCACCCTAGATTCCGAAACGCCGGGTCAGCGCGAAATCCAACGATCACTCGGCCTCACGCAAGTCGTCAGATCACTCGTGCTCGAAGTTGACGTTGCGCGACCAAACGAAGCAATAGACCCCATAGCAGGCGAACCCCAGCCCCATCGCGATCAGCAGGATCTGGCCGAAGGGTTGGTCCTGCAGCGTCTTGAGCGCACCATCGGTGGCGCCGGCCTTCTCAGGGTCGAAGCTGATCGCCGCCCACAGGAACAGGGCGCCGACCAGCCCGATAGAAATACCCTTGACCGACCAGCCGACCACCCCGAGCTTCTTCCCCCACTCGGGTGCACCCGGAGCCAGATCGTCGCGCGCAAACTTGCGGCGTACACCCTTGACGATGTGCGCGATACCGACCGCGATCACGACCACCCCCACCAGGCCGACCAGGATCTGGCCAAACGGCAACTCCATCAAGGTCGCAGTCGTCGACTTGGCGGACTCCTCGGAGTCACTGGTCTCCGAGCCGAGCGCGAGCAACAGCGCGGAGACGCCGAGGCCGGAATACATGATCATCCGGGCAGCAGACGAAATCTTCTTGCGCACCATCTTCTTGGTTTCGCGGTCGCGATAACCGAAGATCGCCTCCAGCAGCTGCCAGAGCGCCAGGGTGAACAAGCCGATGGCAAAGATGATCATCAGCACGTTGCCGAGCGGTTTGGCGACGAGATCCTGCAGTGCGCCCTTGGTCGAGGTGTCGCCCTGGCCGCCGAGGGCGACCTGGATGCAGAGCCAGCCCAACAGCAGATGGATGATGCCGAAGCACACCAGCCCGACGGTCACCAGGGTCCGGTACGCGGGGTGGGCTCGCGGGGCCATGGGTTCTCCCTGTCCTGACGATTTGTCGACGGTCCGCCAAGGTTCCCACATCACCCTGCACAGCGTTGCCCCGGGTGCCCCTGCGCCCTTGCTGTCGCCGCCGAGGGTCAACATGGGCTAACAATTCGTCGATTTCCGTCCGAATGAGTCGAGGATGGGCCGGCCTGCGGCCTACGTTGGCGGGGATGTCTCTCCCCCATGACGGTTCAATGTCGCCACCGTCCGGCTCGGCCGAACGCCTGTGGCGCGGTTCTCCCCTGCCCCGGCGACGGGTTCTCCAGCTCGCGGCCGCGGGTGCGCTGGCGGTCGGCGGGGCCACCGCCCTGTCCGGCTGCACGCAGGCTCAGGGGCCCGTGGCGTTGCCGACCGAGGCTGCCACCGGTACGCCGAGCCGTGGCGGTCGGCTGCGGATTGCTCGCCCCGCGAACTCGCGCGCGGAGACGCTGGACTCGGCCGCCTCGCTGTCGGCGTACGAATATTTGGGGGCGCTCTATAACCGCCTGGTCCGCCTTGACGAAGAAGGCCAGCCAGTCCCGGACCTCGCTGCCGAGTGGGAGGTCAGTCCGGATGCCCGGCGCTGGACGTTCCGGATGCGCGACGGGGTGCACTTCCACGACGGCCGGCCGTTCACGGCACGGGACGCCGCGTTCACGATCGCGCACATCCTCGATCCCGACATCGGCTCACCGCAGGCAGGAGTGCTGTCCTCGGTCATGTCGGTCGGCGGGATCTCCGCGCCCGATCCCACCACGTTGGTGATCGACCTCGACGCCCCACACTCGGATCTGCCGTCGCTGCTGACGGCCTATCAGTGCTACATCGTCCCGGATGGTTCGACGCTGGAAGAGATCCAGACCTCCGGCAACGGCACCGGCCCGTTCCGGCTGTCCAGCTTCCGACCGAGTGGCCGCGGGTCGGTGGAGGCGTACGCCGACCACTTCGCCGGGCCGCCCGTGCTGGACGGCATCGACTTCTTTTCGATCCAGGACACCCAGGCCCGCGTCAACGCCCTGATGGCCAAACAGATCGACCTCATCTCCCAGACCAACCTGGACTTCGCCACCGCCCAGGTCGTCGCGGCCTCCTCGGCGGCGACGATCGCACGGGTCAAGAACGGGCAGTGGTACACGATTCCCACCCTGGCCACCTCGCCGGAGTTCTCCGACGTGCGGGTCCGCCAAGCGCTCAAGCTGGCGTACGACCCGCAGCGGATCCTCGATGTCGCGGTCCAGGGGGCAGGGACCATCGGCAACGACAACCCAGTGGTGCCGACAGACGCGGCCCATTTGGCGTCCCCACACGTCCGCGACCCGGAGCGGGCCCGCGCCCTGCTCGCCGAGGCCGGCCACCCGGACGGGTTCGCCTTCGAGTTGTCCACGTCCTCGCTCGACCCGGTCTTCACCCCGATGGCGGTGTCCTTCGCGAACGCCGTCCGGGAGGCGGGGTTCCGGGTCCGGGTGCGCAATGAGTCGGCGGACTTCCAGGCCTGGGCACGCTCATGATCGAGTCCGTGCACAACCGCGACCTGCCGGTGATTCAGGCGATCGCCGTGCTGTCGGCATCGGTCTATGCCCTGACCAACCTGGCGGCCGACCTTGTCGCCATGGGACTCGATCCCCGCCAGCGTTCCGGGAGGTTCCACTGATGAGTCAGACCTCAACCGAAACGGCCGCGCCCCGGGAGTCCCGTGCGGTCCGTATCCGCCGCGCCCTGCGCGAATCGCCCACCCTGACCATCGGACTGGTCATCGTGGGGCTGCACATCCTCATCGCGCTGCTCGCACCCGTCATCACCACGCAGGACCCAACAGTCTCCGTGCCGTCCGAAGCGCTCTATGGCGTCAGTGCCGAGCACTGGCTGGGCACCGATCAGTACGGCCGCGATGTCCTGACCCGGACGGTCTGGGGTGGTCGGTATGCCCTGCTCGTCGCCTTCCTGGCAACGACCGTCGCCGTCGCGCTCGGGACCCTGATCGGGGTGATGACGGCCTATCTGCGGGGCTGGTTCGACATGGTCCTGATGCGGATCGTGGACGCGCTGCTGTCGATTCCGACGATCCTGTCCTTGCTGGTCATCGTCACGGTGTTCGGCAACGGGTTGCCGGTGATTGTGCTCGCGGTGACCATCATCTATACCCCGGCCGTCACCCGCGTGGTGCGCGGTGCCGCGTCAACGATCGTCCCGCTGGATTTCGTCACCGCCGCCCGCGCCCGTGGTGAGGGCACGTTGTCGATCACGTTCCGCGAGATTCTCCCGTCGATTCCCGGGGTGATTCTCGTGGAGTACGCGATGCGCGCCTCCTGGGTGATCCTGCTGGTGTCGACCCTGTCGTTCCTCGGGTTCGGGGCGAACCCGCCGACGCCCGACTGGGGCCTGATGATCTCCGAGGGTCGCACGGCCCTGACCGTCGTGCCGCTCGCCACGATCGCACCCATCGTCGCATTGGCCACGCTGGTGATCGGCATGTCGGCCCTCGCCGACGGCCTGTCCGGGCGCCTCGGTGTTGACCGCCTGCAGCGAGGTGCCGCATGAGCGCTGAGACCGTATCGGGCCCTTCGGCCCAGATGGACCGGCCGTCGGGCCCACTGGTTCGCATCACCGACCTGTCGATCTCCTATCGCACCAGCCGCGACCGGCCCGCGATTGACGTCACCCACGACGTGGACCTATCGGTGGACACCGGGCAGACCCTGGCGATCGTCGGGGAATCCGGATCCGGCAAGTCGACCGTGGCACGCACGCTGCTGGCGTACCTGCGGGGTGGGTCCTTCATCCGTTCCGGCGAGGTAACCGTGGGCGGCACGGACGTGTTTTCCCTGACCGGCGAGGCGCTGCGTCAGCATCGCGGCGGGACCGTCGCGCTGGTCGCCCAGAACGCCGGGCAGGCGTTGACCCCGTCCATGCGGGTCGGCCGCCAGATCGCCGAGGCGCTCCAGGTCCACGGCCGGACCGCCACGGACGCCCACATCGGGGAGCTCCTCGATCAGGTCCATCTGCCCGGGCGGATGGCGAAGGCATACCCCCATCAGCTCTCCGGCGGCCAGCAGCAGCGCGTGGCGATCGCGATGGCCGTCGCCGCTCGGCCGCAGGTGCTGGTGCTCGACGAGCCGACCACCGCTCTGGACGTGCTCACCCAGGCCAGCGTGCTGCGGCTGCTGCGCGACCTGGCCGAGGAGTTGCAGACCGCGACCGTGCTCGTCTCCCACGACTTGGGTGTCGTGGCCGGGATGGCCGACGAGGTCGCGGTCATGCGCGCGGGTCGGGTGGTGGAGAAGGCCGGTGTACGCCAGGTGCTGCGCTCACCCGAACACGACTACACGCGCCAACTGCTCGCCTCCGCACCCCGGCTCGACGACAACGGCATTGTCGAGGTGCACGAGGACGGGACCCGGACCATTCGCCCACGGCCCGAGCTGGCGGACCCGACGATCGTGGTCACCGGCAAGGATGTTGCGGTCACCTATGGTCGCGGCGCGGCGGCGAATCGCGCCGTCAACGGGGTCGACATCACCGTGCGGCGCGGCGAGATCTTGGCCTTGGTGGGCGAATCCGGATCCGGGAAGTCCACGCTGGCCTGGGCGGTCGCGGGGCTGAATCCGATCAGTGACGGGACGCTCACCTATAGCGGTGACGACGATCCCACCGCGGAACCCGACATCGGTGCCGCGCGCGATCACGACCTTTCCCTGCCGGTGCGTAAACGACCGTTGGGACTGCGGCGACGCATTCAGTTGGCCTTCCAGAATGCCGATACCGCGCTCAACCCGCGGGTGACCGTGGCCACGTCCCTGGCCCGCCCGCTCAGGTTGTTCCGGACCGTCGCGCGCGATCGCGTCGAGGAACGGCAACGCGAGCTGATGCAGCAGGTGGACCTGCCGGAGAGCTTCCTGCGCCGCCTGCCAGGTCAGCTGTCGGGTGGCCAGCGACAGCGGGTCGGGATTGCCCGGGCCTTGGCCGGTGACCCGTCGATCATCATCGCCGACGAGATCACCACGGCTCTGGACGTGTCGGTGCAGGCGCAGGTGCTGCGGCTGCTGGACGACATCCGCCGGGACAACAACCTGTCGTGTCTGTTCATCAGCCATGACCTCGCTGTCGTGCACGGGGTCGCGGACCGGGTGATGGTCATGCACGCTGCGCGTGTCGTCGAGGAAGGCCCGGTGGAGGAAGTTTTTGCGAACCCCCGCCACCCCTACACCCGCGAGTTGCTTGGCGCGACCCTCGCCGCTCCCGGTGCCGATGAGGACCGCCCGGACCCCTTGACCCAGGTGGCCGAGGAACGCACCTGGGTGACCGACGACAGCGATGGTTGGGACGAAGGCGCCGACGGTCATCGATGGCGTCGTTGGCGGGATCAGACCTGACCTCCAGCACCGGATCGCACCTCTTCTAGGGTGGGACCGGAGATGACTCGAGGGAGGAACCGTGGGACCACGACTGGTGCAGGACCATGAACTGCCGAGGGCGGTGGAGGTGCAGCATGCGTGGATTCCCATGCCGGATGGCGTACGCCTGCACGCGAGACTCTGGCTGCCCACCGATGCCGTCGAGAACCCGGTCCCCGCGCTGCTGGAATATCTCCCCTATCGCAAGTCGGACTGGACGGCGGTGCGCGATGCCGAGCGGCATCCCTGGTACGCCGGCCACGGCTATGCGTCGATCCGCGTCGACATCCGCGGTTGCGGTGATTCGGAGGGGGTCTTTGACGACGAATACTCTCCGACCGAGCTCGCCGACGGCCTCGCGGTCATCGCCTGGATCGCCAAGCAGCCCTGGTGCACCGGTCGCGTCGGGATGTTCGGGATCTCCTGGGGCGGGTTCAACTCACTCCAGCTCGCCGCTCTGCGCCCACCGGCGCTCAAGGCGATCGTCACCGTGTGCTCAACCGACGACCGCTATGACAACGACGTGCACTATGTCGGCGGGTCGGTCCTTGGCGTCGACATGACCGCGTGGGCGGGCACGATGCTCGCGTTCGCCTCCCGGCCACCGGACCCATTGCACGTGGGTGATCGCTGGCTGAGCCAGTGGCGGGAGCGCATCGAGCACCTCACTCCCCCGGTGCTGAACTGGTTGTCCCACCAGACCCGCGACGACTATTGGCGACACGGCTCGGTGTGTGAGGACTATGCCGCGATCGAAGCTGCCGTGCTCGCGGTCGGCGGCTGGGCGGACCCCTATCACGACACCGTGCTCCGCCTGGTCGAGCACCTGCCAGGCCCTGCCCGCGGCATCCTCGGCCCCTGGGCACACCACTACCCCGACCGGGCGACCACCCCCGGCCCGGCCATCGGCTTCCTCACCGAGACCCTGCGCTGGTGGGACCACTGGCTCAAGGACGAACCAACCGGCGTGCTGGACGATGCCCCGCTGCGGGTCTTCCTCGAGGATTCGCGGCCCCCGGATCCGTCACCC
>JAUNUL010000500.1:0-276 GCA_030538175.1 Propionibacteriaceae bacterium
GATCGTGGTGACCTGCACCGAGCCAAGATCGACGGTTTCCCCCGCGCCGACACGGCGGGTGCGGTCAGGCAGGTCGACGATCTCGGGGACGGTGTGCTCGACGACGATTCTGGCGTTCGGGTTGGCTGCCAGGAGTTTGGGGAGTTCGTCGGGGTCGGCGTGATCTGGATGCTGGTGAGTGACGAAGACCGCGTCCAGCTCTGTCAAGCCGTGCCAGGCGGTGCTGAAGTTGCCGGGGTCGACCAGGATGCGCTGCCCGGCGGTGCTGAGCAGGAC
>JAUNUL010000500.1:286-1820 GCA_030538175.1 Propionibacteriaceae bacterium
GAATGGCCGAGATGGGTGATCTGCATGCCTTCCAGTGTGGCGCAGGACGGCTGCGGACGGGCGACTCACGTGACGAGTACCGGCCATGCGGATCTTCGACTGTTCCTGATAACCCCTCTTGTCAGGTATCTCTGCGGAATTGTCACAGGGTTTCGCTAGTTTGTTGTCAACCGAGAGCGAAAGGGGCCTCACATGTCAAAGACCTTGACCCGGAGGACTCAACAACCCGGTGCCCAGTCCGCGTCCCTGCGCAACACCTGTTGCCCGCAGTGAGGAGCAGCAAGTTGCGCGTCCGCGATGCCGAAACCCAGGTCTCGGAGATGCTCTGAGATGGCCAACGAAATCATCGTCTACCGGCACGCGGAGGGTTCACCTGCTGTCCAGCTGCGTGCCCGCGAGCAAACCGTTTGGTTGACACTTGCCGAGATGGCCGAGCTGTACGCCACGAGTTCACAGAACATCGGTCAGATCGTTAGGCGCGTTCTTGCCGATGGAGAGGTCGCTGAGTCAACTACAAACTCAGAGTTTGTAGTTCGATCCGAAGGCGCCCGACAGGTGCGCCGTGAACTCCAGATCTACAACCTCGACATGATTCTCGCGGTTGGGTACAGGGTGACCACGCCGCAGGCTGTCGTCTTCCGCCAGTGGGCCACCTCGGTGCTCAAGGAGTACTTGGTCAAAGGGTTTGCGCTCGACGATGCCCGTCTCAAGGGTGAACAGGCCGACTACTTCGACGAATTGCTGGCCCGCATTCGCGACATCCGGGCGTCCGAGAAGCGCTTTTACCAAAAGGTGCGTGATGTTTTCGCCATCAGCAGCATCGACTACAACAAGGACGCTTCCGAAGCCCGCACCTTCTTCCAGACCATCCAAAACAAGATGCTCTACGCCGTCACCGGGCAGACCGCCGCGGAATTGTTGATC
Source organism: Propionibacteriaceae bacterium (assembly GCA_030538175.1). GTDB lineage: Bacteria > Actinomycetota > Actinomycetes > Propionibacteriales > Propionibacteriaceae > Enemella. The sequence continues at coordinate 1,211 of JAUNUL010000500.1, forward strand.
GCGCGCGCAGACGTGTCCCACCCAACCATGGGCCTGACCACGTGGGCGGGCGAGCGCATCCGCAAGGACGACGCCAAGACCGCAAAGAACTACCTCTCCGAGTCGGAGCTCGACTCCCTGAACCGGCTCACCACCATGTTCCTGGACTTCGCTGATGACCGCGCGTCGCGACACGAGAAGACCTATATGGCCGAGTGGACCATCCAGACTGACCGCTTTCTGAGTTTCAACGAACGTCCCATCCTGGCCGGCTCCGGCACATGTTCCCGCGATCAGGCTATGAAAACCATCGACGCCCTATACACCCAATTCGATGCCGACCGCCGCGTCCGGGAAGCCGAGGCGGCTGACGCCGCCGAGCTTGATGATCTCGGCTCACTACCGGCCCTCGAAAGCCGGTCCCAACGTCCCAAGGAGTGAAAGCTCCGGAGCAGCCGCGGGCTGACAGCGCTTCCGCAGAGTGTCTCGCCAAGCTTCGCCAGCACAGGACTCCTCTTCCCAAGCGACGAGTCTAATAGCCTTCAACTAGGGACAATATCCGGGAGATACGCTTGTTTTCGTACGTCTGTTCGATTAAACTGGACCTATGAACACCACCCCCCAAGGTGCG
>JAUNUL010000501.1 GCA_030538175.1 Propionibacteriaceae bacterium
AGGTGCGGAAGTTGGCGGCTTCGGACCGCTCGTTGCCCATCGGGGCCTCCTTCTTCATCACCGCGGTGTCCATGTCCGTCACCCGATCCCCACGAGGAAGCCCGCGGCGTCGTCGAGCAGACCGGCGAGCTCCCGGTGCTCCACCGGGTCGACCACGAACATGTGGCCGGCGCCGGGGATCACGTGGGTGAGCGGCTCGTCGGCCAGGTAGTCGGCCCACGCCCAGGGGGTGCCCGCGGGGGTGTGCGGGTCCTCCGAGCCGAGGACGAGCCAGGCCGGCACGTCGAGCGGGACGGGCGGCAGGACGCGGGCCTGGTCGAGGATCCGGTAGTCGGCCCGGAACGACGGCAGGAACAGGTCCAGCAGCGACCGCTCGGCGGCCACGGCGTCCGGGATCGCCCCGAAGCGGCGCAGGTGCTCGAGCAGCGCGTCGTCGTCGAGGTCGGCGCAGCCGGCCACCGCGAGGTCGCGGGGCGCGGCCGAGGCGGCCAGGACGAGCAGGGAGGGTGCGCGGCCCGCGAACAGCGGGTCATCGGCCAGGGCGGCCGCCACGTGGTAGGCCACGACGGCGCCCATGCTGTGGCCGAAGAACACAGCGTCGGGGCGGAAGATCGGACCCAGGCACGCCCGGTAGTGGGCGATGAGGTCGTCGAGGCGCTCCTCGGGGGTGGTCAGCGACGGGCCGTGGCCGGGCGGGTTGACCGTCCAGACGTCCCAGTCGCCCTGCAGGCTGCCGAGGAGGCGGTTGAACGAGGCGCCGTAGCCGCCCAGGAAGGGGAACAGGATGACCTGTCGGCCGCTTGCGGTCGAAGGGGTGGGGGTCGAGGATCGAGCCCTGGCCGTCGGGCCAGGATGCCATGACCTGGGCCGCGGTGGACTCCAGGAGGGACCGCACGCTCCGGCTGCGGGTCGCGTCGATGCGGACGGGCAGCGTCTTGATGTAGCAGCCGACGGTGGACTCGCCGTCGAGCCCGGGCCGGTGGCTGAAGGGGGTGACGACGCTCACCTGGTCGGCGTCGGCGTGGTGGGCGAGCAGCAGCCCGAAGGTGGCGAGCTGGATCGCGAACTCGGAGACCTCGGCCTCCTGGGCGGCGGCGCGCACGGCGTCGCGCAACGCAGGCGTCAGGGCCAGGCGGAGCTCACGGCCCCGCGCGCCGGGCTGGGCCGGGCGGAGCCAGTGGCCGAGGTCCGGTGCCTCGTGGGCGGCCAGGTTCTCGGCCCAGAAGGCGCGGCGGCGCTCGGCCTTCTCGGCGGACACCGGGCGCCCCACCTGCCCGGCGTGGGTGGCGAAGCCGGGGTCCTCGGTCGGTTCCCCGGCGACCCCGTCGCGGCACAGCCCCAGCAGCCGCTCGGCGGCCAGGGCCACCGACGTCCCGTCAGCCACGAGGTGGTGGCACACGATGACCAGGCGGTCGGACGCCCCGAGCCGGGCGAGGACGACCCGGAAGAGCGGGGCGTCCTCGAACACGAACGGGGTGGCGGACGCCTCGGCGGCCAGCCGGTCGGCCACGGCGTCCGCGTCGGACGCGCCGCGCAGGTCGTGGACGGTGAGGGGTGCCGCGACGTCGTCGAGCACCGCGTAGGTCAGTCCCTCCCGCCGGTTGACGATCCCGCTGCGCAGGGCGGGCTGCTCGGCCACCAGCCGGCCCAGCGCCGCCGCCAACCGCTCCGGGTCGAGGGCGTCGACCCGCAGGTCGAGGGTGACGTGGTAGTCGGCCGCTTCCCGGGTCTGGGCATCCACGAACATGCCGGCCTGGGCGGCTGTCAGCAGGACGTGTCGGGGCGTGCGAAGGCGTGCGGAAACGGTCGTGGGCATGAC
>JAUNUL010000502.1:0-631 GCA_030538175.1 Propionibacteriaceae bacterium
GTCGGCCGACGATCCAAATGCGGACGCCCCGGTCGAACTGGTCGAAGCGGCCGACGAACTCCCTGAGGCCACCTACGCGATGGCCAGCGCAGTCACCACGGCCGAGGTCAATATCGTCGGTATCAGCTGGGACAATCCCGGCATCGAGCAGGACGCCGCCGTCTATCTGCGCACCAGCAACCCGAGCGGTTGGGACGCCTGGGAGCAGTACGAAACCGAGCAGAACCCGGACGCGTCCGATCGCATCGGCAGCGACCCCATCGTCATCATGGGAGCCGGTCTCGAGGTGCAGGTTGCGGTCAGCTACGGCGATCACAGCCCCGAAAACACCACCATGGTCGTGGTCGACCCGCAGCAGGTGCCGGCTGACGAACTGGCCACCGAGGACGCCAACGGCGACGAGGTCGTTCGGGCATCGGCCAACCAGGGCACCTCGGCGAACTCCGATGGCATCGTCCGGGCCAACGCCCGAATCGCTGGTCCGGTGACCGATGAAGCGACCACAGCCGGTATCACCCGCACCAACGCCCCGGCAGGCTCGGTCAACCCGGTCATCTACTCTCGCGCCGACTGGGGTGCTGACGAGCGCTACATGACGTGGACGCCAACGCGCGGCACGGTGGGGGGTGTC
>JAUNUL010000502.1:641-1819 GCA_030538175.1 Propionibacteriaceae bacterium
GTCGTGCACCACACCGCCGGCGGCAACGGCTACAGCTCGGCCCAGGTGCCCGGCATTATCCGCGGCATTTACTACTACCACGCGGTCACCCTCGGGTGGGGTGACATCGGTTACAACATCGTGGTCGACACCTACGGCCGGCTCTGGGAGGGTCGCGCCGGTGGATTGACCAACCCGATCGTCGGTGGGCACGCCATCAACTGGAATGCCAGCACCTTTGGCATCTCGGTGCTCGGCGACTTCACAAAGATCGCATTGCCGCAGGCGTCCATGAATGCGCTGGCACAAGGTATTGCCTGGAAGTTCCGCGTCCACGGCGTCAACCCGAACGGCACAGTGCGGGTGGGCAACACCACGCGACCGACCATCATGGGGCACCTGGATGTGGCGTCCACGGCCTGCCCGGGCAACTACATCTACTCGCGGATGGGTGAACTGCGCACCAACGTCACCAATCTGATGGGCGCCGCTACGGCACCCACAGCCAAGGTCGCGCTGGCCCCGTTGGCCACCAACGCGACTGCCGCTTCGGGCCTGCTGGGTTACGACCCGAACTACCTCATCTCGGACGCCGTGATGTACAACTCGGGGACGATGAACGCGGCCCAGGTGCAGTCGTTCCTGAATGAGAAGGGTGCGTCCTGTGTGAAGGGCAGTGACGGCAGCGCGTGCATCAAGGACGCCAGATTCAACACTCCGAACCGACCGGCCACGCAGTTCTGCCCGAACGCTTCAGTGGGACGCAACGGACAGACCGCGGCACAGGTGATTATGAACTCGGCAGTCGGCTGCGGGGTCAACCCGCAGGTGCTGCTCACCATCCTGCAGAAGGAGCAGGGGCTGATCACCACCACCGATCCGACCAAGCGCAAGTACGAGCGCGCGACCGGATTCGCCTGCCCCGACTTCCAGGCATGTGATTCGTCCTACTCCGGGTTCGTTCATCAGGTGTACTCGGCGGCCTCCCGGCTGCAGCAGTACCGGATGCAGCCGAACAACTTCAACTACCGGGTCGGCGGCACCTACAACATGCTGTACAACCCGAATAGCTCTTGTGGCACCGCCCAGGTCACCCTGAAGTCCGCGGCGACGGCGGCGCTGTACAACTACACCCCGTACGTGGCCAACCAGGCGGCCCTGGACGCGGTGGCCGGCGCCGGCGACTCATGCTCGGCCTA
>JAUNUL010000032.1:0-2718 GCA_030538175.1 Propionibacteriaceae bacterium
CCGAGGCGGTCTGCGCTGGTCGGATCGCCGCGACGACTTCCGCACCGAAGTGCTCGGGCTGGTCAAGGCCCAGATGGTCAAGAACACCGTCATCGTGCCCGCGGGCGCGAAGGGTGGCTTCTGCCCCAAGAAACTGCCGGATCCCAGCCTCGATCGCCGCGCCTGGCAGGAGGCGGGACGCACCTGCTATCGCGTGTTCATCAACGCCCTGCTCGATGTCACCGACAACCTCGTCGAAGGTGCGGTCGTGCCGCCGGAGCGGGTCCTGCGCTATGACGACGACGACCCCTATTTGGTCGTCGCCGCCGACAAGGGCACCGCGACCTTCTCCGACACCGCCAACCAGATCGCGGTCCGCCGCAAGTTCTGGCTGGGCGATGCCTTCGCCTCCGGCGGCTCGGCCGGTTATGACCACAAGGGCATGGGCATCACCGCCCGAGGCGCCTGGATCTCGGTCCGCCGCCACTTCCGCGAGATGGGCATCGACACCCAGAACGAGGACTTCACCTGCGTCGGCATCGGCGACATGGCCGGTGACGTGTTCGGCAACGGCATGCTGCTGAGCAAGCACATCCGGCTTGTTGCTGCCTTCAACCACCTCCACGTGTTCCTCGATCCGAACCCGGACGCAGCGAGTTCGTGGGAGGAGCGCAAGCGCCTGTTCGATGCGGTTGAGGGCTGGGGTGGGTACAACACCGACCTGATCTCCGCCGGCGGCGGCGTACACTCCCGCAGCGCCAAGTCCATCGCGATCACCCCCGAGGTGCGGGCGGCGCTCGGCCTGGCTGACGAGGTCACCGAGCTCGCACCGAATGACCTCATCCACGCGATTCTCCAGGCGCCGGCCGATCTGCTGTGGAACGGCGGCATCGGCACCTATGTCCGGGCCACCGACGAAACCAACGCCGAGGTGGGCGACAAGGCCAATGACCCGGTGCGGGTGACAGGCGCCCAATTGCGCGTCAAGGCAGTCGGCGAGGGCGGCAACCTGGGCTGCACCCAGCGTGGCCGGATTGAGTACGCCCACTGTGGTGGGCGGATCAACACCGACTTCATCGACAACTCGGCGGGGGTGGACACCTCCGACCATGAGGTGAACATCAAGATCCTGCTGGCCGATGAGGTGCGTTCTGGGCGCATGAGCATCGAGGATCGCAACGTGTTGCTGGAGTCGATGACAGATCTGGTTGCCGAGCACGTGCTGGCCCACAACTACGACCAGAACCTGGCGCTGGCCAGTGCGCTCGCCCAGGCACCAGCGATGGCCGGATCACATGAACGCACGATGCTCGCGCTGACCGCCACTGGGCTGTTGGACCGGGAGCTCGAGGAGCTGCCCTCCAGCAAGGAGATGGCTCGCCGGATGGACCACGGTCAGGGGCTCACCGCGCCGGAATTGGCGACGCTGCTGGCGTACACAAAATTGTGGCTCGAAGAAGAATTGCTCAAGTCGGACCTGCCGGACGACCCCTATCTGGCCGATCGCCTGACGCAGTATTTCCCGGAACCCCTGCGGGCGCGGTTCGCCCACGTCATGCCGAGGCACCGTCTGCACCGCGAGATCATCACGACGGTCGCAGTCAACCGGTTCGTGAACTCGAGCGGTCCCACCATGGGTCTGCGGTTGGCCACGGAGACCCGCGCAGGAGTCGCCGACGTGGTGCGCAGCCAGCTGGCGGCGCGCTCGATCTTCCGGGTCGGGGCGCACGAGGACCAGTTGGCGGCCCTGGACAACAAGGTTGATGCGGCTGTCCAGACCCGGATCCGGCGCGACCTGCGGGACCTGTCCGAGCGGGCCACCCGGTGGCTGCTGCGGCACCGCCACGCCCCGCTGGATATCCAGGGCACCATCGACGAGTTCGTTGCGGGCGTCGCAGAGATCAAGGGCAATCTGAGCGAATGGCTGGGTGATCGCGCCCGCGCCGAGCTGGACGCGCGCCTGTCGGAGTACGCCGAGGCGGGCATCCCGGAGGATCTCGCCCGGGTGGCGGCTGAGACGCCGTACCTGCCCCACGCGCTGCCGATGGTCCAGACGGCCCAGCGTCAGGATCGACCGGTCGCGTTGGTCGCCCAGGTCACCACCAAGTTGACCGAGGATCTGGAGCTGGACATCCTGCAGGACTGCATCTCGGCCCTGCCCCGCCAGGACCAGTGGGATGCGGCCGCCAGAGCCGCATTGCGTGATGACCTGCTGCAGGCCCGTGCCGACCTGACGGCCCAGGCCCTGCGCGCTGCCACCGAGGCGAGCAGCCCGGACGAGGTCGTGGCCGCATGGCAGGCGACCGTGCCCGGGTTGGCAGAGACGAGGCATACGCTCGCCGCGGTCAGCGATGGCGAACCGGATATCGCGCGGCTCTCGGTAGGCTTGCGGGCCGTGCGGTCGTTGCTGCAACTGACCGACTGAGCGGCCGCGCCGCTCAGTCGGCGCGGGTCAGCCTGTCCGTTCGGTGAGGATGAGATCGACGAGTTCGTGTGGTGCGATCGACTCTGGCCAGGCCACGCCACTGCGACCGAACCCTGCGGCGATCACGAACGATGCCCGCTCCGCAGGGCTGTCCCCACCATGACCGCCCTCGGGGATGTGCCCGTGATCGGTCACCGCTGCGACGAGCCACTGTTCACCGTTGTCGGCGCGCTGTCTGACCTCCGCGACGAGCGCCCCGACGTGCGCGTCCACCCGGCGGATGGCCTCTGCGTACTCGGATCCCTCGATGCCGT
>JAUNUL010000032.1:2728-12897 GCA_030538175.1 Propionibacteriaceae bacterium
GGTGCCCCGCATCATCGATGTCGCAGAAATAGACGAACCCCACGTCAAAACCGCCCGGTGACCGAAGCCCCTGCAGCGCCGCCTGGCGGACCTCCGCATCAGCCCGGATGTAGCCGTAGGTTTCGCCGTCCCGCACCACGACCCGATGGAGACCGGCGAACTGTTGCTCACGCCGCTCGTGGATGACCGGGCCCAGACCAGCGGGATCGACCAGCGGCGGCCAGCCGGCGACAGCCAGCGTGCGCGTCGACTGATCGGCATAGAACGCACGGCTGAGCAGATCGGGCCGGTTGAAGAGCCGGTGTCCTGTGAACGAGTTGTCCTGAACCCCATGCTCAGCATGCGTCGACCCGGTGAGGATCGAGGCCCAGCCGGGACCAGACCACGTCGGCGGTTCCATGGTCATCGCGTGGAAGGATCCCTGATCGGCCAATTGCTGAAGCTCGGGCGCGATCCCCTGGGTCTTCTGCCAGACCACGCCGTCGAGGCCGAGGAGCAGAACACGTACGCCGCCACCAGCGGCAGGAAACTCACGCACGCTTCTCCACCACCGCAGAACGCCGATCCAGATGCATCCGCACCTGTTCCCCCACCGAGAAGCGAGCTGCCTCCGGGGTGGACATGTCCACCCGCAGCGGCTGCTCCCACCGACTCGAGCGCACCGTCACACTGGACATGGGGCCACGCAGTTGGATGAACTCCACAACCCCTGTGCCCTGCGTGCTGCCCTGCTCGAGACTGATGTCCTCGGGTCGGACGAGAACGTTCACCGGCCCGTCGAGGGTTGACATATCGATGCGCTGACCGTCGGCCTCATCCTGCTGACCCGGCCGGTTGGCGATCGTGACTTCGTTGTCAACGAGCAGCACCTTGCCGTCGCGGGCCTCACCGGGGATGCGGTTGACGACCCCGACGAACGAAGCGATGAACGGCGTGCGGGGCTGGTGATAGAGCTCGTCGGGGGTGCCCAACTGCTCGATACGCCCCGCCTGCATGACCCCGACGCGGTCACTCATCGTGAGCGCCTCTTCCTGGTCATGGGTGACCATGAGCGTGGTGATCCCGGCTTCGGCCTGTATCCGTCGGATTTCGTCGCGGAGTTGGACTCGGACCTTGGCGTCGAGGGCGGACAGGGGCTCGTCCAACAGCAGGACCTTGGGCTCGGTCGCCAGTGCCCGGGCGAGCGCGACACGCTGCTGTTGGCCACCGGACATCTGGTTGGGGAACTTCGTCATGTGCTGTTCGAGGCCGACCAGTTCCAGGAGCTCCTTGGCCTTCTTCTCCCTCGTTGCCTTGTCGACCTTGCGAAAGCGCAACCCATAGCCCACGTTCTCGGTCGCCGACATGTGCGGGAACAGACTGTAGGACTGGAAGACGATGCCGATGCCGCGGCGGCGCACGGGTTCGCGGGTAACGTCCTTGCCACCGATCACGACGGTGCCGGCGTCAGAGGGTTCGAGTCCCGCCAGCATCCTGAGGGCAGTGGTCTTGCCGCAACCCGAGGGGCCCAACAAGGACAGCAACTCCCCCTGCGGGATCGACAGATCCAACTGGTTGAGCACCGTGTTGGTGCCGTAGGTCTTGACGATGCCCGACAGTTTGACGAAGTCATCCGGTTGGTCTGCCGCGGCCACCGACCGGGGCTTTTCCAGCTCGTGGGTGTCCGTCATTTCTTGCTCCTCTTCTTCGCACCCAGGCTGGCCACGGCAGAGACCGCGACCAGCAGGAGCCAGGTCAGGATGATGGTGATGAACGAAAGCGCAGCTGCACCGCGGGGCTGGGACGAGCCGACCGACACCATGAAGACCGGGAAGGTCTGGTGGAGCAGCAGGGATGCGACGGCGTACTCCCCGAGAGTGAGCGCCGCACACAGCAGCGAGGCACTCATCAGGGCCGAACCGAGGTTGGGCAGGATCACCCGCAACACCGTGGAGAGCCCAGTGGCACCCAGGCTCTGACTGGCGGACCAGAGCGTCCGCACATCGATGGCCCGAAAGCCGGCATCGAGACTGCGATAGACCAGCGGGAGTCCAAGGACGACATAGAACGGCACCAAGGACAGCGGCGACACCAGGAACCCGGGAGCGATCGCCCGGAAGAACACATTCGCGCCGCTGACCAGTGCCACCGCCGGAATGACGAACGGCAGCAGGGACAGTGATTCAGCTGCACCCAGGTATCTGGGCGCCTTGAGATGCAGAAACAGCAGGGTGGGCACGAGCAATCCCAGCGACACCACCACGGTCAGCACCGTGAGCAGGAGGGTCAGCAGGATCGTGTCCGTGCCGTTGCGCGACCCCACGGCGCGGGTGAGCGGCTCCAGCGAGAAGCCGACATCCGGCAGCGAGAAGCCGAACGCCGCGGTGGCGAACAGCGGGACGAAATAGAAGGCCAGCACAGCGACGATGATCAGGATTCGCGCGATGTGCGTCCCCAACCGCGAGCGCTGGGGCCGAGTGATTGCTGGCGGTGGATCCTGTGCCACCACTACCTCGGTTACTGCTGCAGCCATGCGTTGCTCTTCCGTTCGAGAAGGAATCGGGCACCCATCACAGCCAGGATGATGACCATCATTCCGGTGACGAGAGCGGCGGCGAAGTTCTCGTCAACGAACACGTTGCCGGAGATGTTGAAGCCCACCAGAATCGGGACCAGGTTGACGCTGCCGCCGGTGAGGGCGTACGCCGTTGCATAGGCGGCGAACGCATTGGCGAACAGCAGCAACAGCGCACCCGCGATGGAGGGCCAGAGCACGGGGATCACGACATCGCGCACGAAGTGCCAGGGCTTGGCGCCCAGGGAGGTGGCAGCCTCGTACCACGCCTGCTTGATGCTGCCGATAGCAGGCAACATGAGCACGGTCATCAGTGGAATCTGGAAATAGAGATAGACCACGATCAGACCGCTGAAGCCGGTCAGCTGGAAGAAGCCCGTGATGTCGACGCCCAAGGCCTGCAGCGCGACCGTGACCAGCCCCTGGGTGCCCAGCGTCGCGATGAACGCGAAAGCCAGGGCGACACCACCGAGCTGGGAGGCCACTGCCGAATAGGACATCGTGATGGTGCGCAGCCAGGCGGGTCGCTCCAAGGTCGCTATGGCCCAGGTGACGGCGAGCCCGAGCACCCCGCCAAGAAGCGCGGTGATCCAGGACAGGTTGAACGTCGTCAGGAAGGCCTCGAGCGTGCTCGGCTCGAAGAGCCCGACGACGGGGTCCGTGGAGAAGGCCCCGTCGACCATGAAGGTCAGCCACAGGTTGGCGAGGATGGGAACGATGAGGAAGATGCCGACGAAGACGGCGTACGGCAGAAGACCGAGCACGCCGTTGAGCCACGCCGGCAGACCGGCCGAGCGCGTCTTGCGCTCGACCATCGCCGTGGTGGTGGGCATCAGTAGCGCACCTTGGAGGCCCACTGCTGGTTGATCGTTCGGGCCGCTGCCTCACCCTGCTCGATCGTCGGGATCTGGATGTTGGCCAGCACCTGCGGATCGGGCAGGTTCGCCATGGCCTCCTGGGACAGCTTGTTGTCGGCTGCCAGCTTCGTGAACCGGGTGGGGATCGCGCCACCCAGGGCGTACTGCTCGGCACCCTCATCCGAGTTCAGCCACTCGACCCACAGCCGCGCTGCATTCGGGTTCGGCGATTCGATCGTGACCGGCTGGGCGTAGAAGTTGCCGTAGATGCCGTCGGCGGGCACGAAGTATTCCAGGTTGACCCCGGACGTCTTGAGCTCCGCCATCGAGCCGAGGAAGTTGTAGTTCCAGTCGAAAGCGACCGCGGCCTGACCGGTCGCGAGCGCCGAGGTGACCGAGTTGATGGCAACGAGGTTGCCGTTGCCGGCGAGTTCGGCGAAATAGTCGATACCGGGCTGGATGTCATCCAGGCTGCCACCGTTGGCCAGCGATGCAGCAAAGACGGTCGCGATCGACGACGCACCAGAGCGGGGGTCGCCGGGCAGTGCGACCTTTCCCTTGTACTTCGGATCGAGCAGGTCCTTGAAGGTGGCCGGCTTGTCAGCCTTGGCCGGGTCATAGCCGATCGACAGGGCGCCGTAGTAGGCGGCGATCCACAGGCCATCGGGGTGCTTGAAGTCGGTGGGGATGTCGTCGAACGTGCTCGGCTTGTACGCCTCGATGAGCTTGTCCTTCTCGGCCGGACCGGTGAAGGTGTAGCCGATGTCGAGGACGTCGGGCTGAGTCGGCTGGCCCTTGAGCGTCTTGACCGCCTGGAGCTCCTCCGCCGAGGAGCCCTCCGGATTGTCCACCGGCGTCTCGATGCCGTACTTCTTCTTGAACTCCGCGAAGTGACCGCGATAGTTGGCCCAATCCTCGGGGTAGGCGATCAGCTGCACCTTCCCCTCCGCCTTGGCCTTGGCGATGATGTCGTCGAGGCTTGCCCCAACTCGATCATTAGCGGCGGTCGGCGTGGTGGAACCCCCGGCGGAACAACCGGCGAGAGCGGCAAGACCGGCGGTCGCGAAACCGGCGGCAATCAGCGAACGGCGCGAAAGGGACATGTGAACTCCTGCTGACGTGGACGGATGGCCTGACCAAGCACCACCGCTGGACCGTAGGCAGCGTTCCTGAACTCACCGTTACTAGAAACTGAGCCTCCCCTCACACATGAGTGAACAGCCCCGCCACTTCACAGAAGCTCTCAGCTGACCGAGACCTGCGTCTCCCTCGCTGACGACAACACCACGAGCACGTCGCGATGGACAGCCACGCGTTCCCAGTCCGGACCGAACCGCTCCCCCAACTGGGCCATGGAACAACCCATCACCAACCGCAGGTCGTGGGAGTTGAAGTTGATCAGTCCGCGGGCGACGACTTCCCCATCGGGGGCAATGAGGTTGACCGGTTCGCCGATCTCAAACTCCCCGGTCACGTCGGTGATCCCGACCGGCAGGAGTGATGCATTGCGCTCCACGACTGCCCGCACGGCGCCAGCATCGAGATGGACCTGACCCGCTGCGAAGGATGCGTGCTGCAGCCAGAGCTGACGCGTGGGACGGCGCTTCCCCGTCGCGGTGAAGCGGGTGCCGACGTCTTCGCCGGCGAGTGCGGCTGCTGCGTTGCGCGCTGCCGTGATCAGGACGGGAATGCCCGCGGAGGTGGCAATCCCGGCCGCCTGGATCTTCGTCGTCATGCCACCCGTGCCGACCCGGGAGCCGGTGCGGCTGGTATCGACACCGTTGAGTTCCTCGGTCGAGGAGACGACATCGATCCGGCGGGCATTCGGTTTGGAGGGGTGATCGGTGTAGAGCGCATCCACGTCACTGAACAGGAACAAGGCATCCGCATGCACCAACTGGGCCACGAGGGCAGCCAACCGGTCGTTGTCGCCGAATCGAATCTCGTGCGTGGCAACCGTGTCGTTCTCGTTGACGATGGGGATGACGCCGAGCTGCAGCAGCTTCTGGAACGTCTCGTGGGCGTTGCGATAGTGCTGCTGGCGCGTCACGTCATCAACGGTGAGCAGCACCTGACCGACGGGCCAACCATATTCGTGGAATCGCCGCGTGTAGTGCGCCACCAAGAGACCCTGCCCCACCGAGGCTGCGGCTTGCTGTGTCGGCAGGTCGTTGGGGCGTCGGGTCAGACCGAGCGGTTCGAGACCGGCGGCGATCGCGCCGGAGGAGACCAGCACGACCTCTCTCCCGGCACTGCGTGCGGCAGCGAGCGTATCCACCAGTGCCTGCACGCGGTCCGGGTCGAGGCGGCCATCGGCCTCGGCGGTCAGCGAGGACGAGCCGATCTTGACGACGATCCGTTTGGCGTCACCGAACGCCGCGGCCGCACGGCCATTGGGCATCAGACGTCCCCATCCTGAACTGACCCATCCTGGCCCGATCCCTCCTGATCCGACCCCTCCGGGTCGGTGCCATCGAACTGATCAGGGTGATCGACGCTGGCCGAGGCCTTGGTCGACGGACGTGCACCGGTGCCCTTGCGGCGCGGGTCGGCGTACTGTCGGCGCATGCCCTGAGTTTCCTGGTGCTCCTCCTCGGCTCGTGCAGCGTGATACTCCGCGTCCTTGGCTCGCCGCCGGACTGCGGCTGGACGCTCCTCGGTGAGCCGGATGTCCTCCCCTCGGCGGGTCAGGATCTCCGCACCGGTGTCGACCTGGGGGGCAAAGTCAAAGACGACCGCATCCTCCCCACCGATCGCAACCGCGTCGCCGGCCTGCGCGCCGAGCTCCAGCAGCTTGTCCTCGATGCCGAGACGGTTGAGTCGGTCAGCGAGATAGCCGACGGCTTCCGGGTTGCCGAAGTCGGTCTGGCGGACCCAGCGTTCGGGCTTCGTTCCCCGTACGCGCCACATGTGCCCACCCTCACCGTCGCCGACCCGCCTGACGGTGAACTCTTCCCCGCCGCCGACCGGCTTGGGCCGGATGATGATCCGGGGCGGCTCGGGTGCCGGCATGGTCGCGCGACGCGTACGCACGAGTTCCGCCATCGCAAAGGTCAACGCCTTGAGCCCCTCCCCGGTCTTGGTCGAGATCGTGAAGACCGGCCAGCCCCGCTCTGCCACATCCTCGCTGACCATGGCAGCAAGCTCGGCGCCGTCGGGCACGTCGGCCTTGTTCAGGGCCACCAGACGCGGCCGGTCGTCCAGCCCACCGTGGGCGGTGAGCTCTGCCTCGATGACGTCCAGGTCGGATACCGGGTCGCGGCCGGGCTCGAAGGTGACCGTGTCAATGACATGCACGAGCGCAGCACAGCGCTCGATGTGCCGAAGGAAGTCCAACCCCAGGCCGCGGCCTTCCGACGCGCCCTCGATCAGTCCGGGCACATCCGCCACGGTGAACGTGGTGTCGCCGGCGACGACAACGCCCAGGTTGGGCACGAGCGTGGTGAACGGATAATCGGCGATCTTGGGCCGTGCCCGCGAGATGGCTGCCACGAGTGAGGATTTCCCGGCGCTCGGGAACCCGACGAGACCGATGTCGGCGACAACCTTCAGTTCCAGGCTGATCCGGCGACTCTCGCCCTCCTCGCCCAACAGTGCAAAACCGGGGGCCTTGCGCGCCGCAGTCGCGAGCGCAGCATTGCCGAGGCCGCCCTTGCCGCCCGCTGCGACCACGAGCTCGGACTGGGCACCGGTCAGGTCCGCCAACACCTCGTGGGTGTTGGCATCGGTGACAACCGTGCCCTCCGGCACCTGCAGGACGATGTCCTCACCGCGAGCACCGTTCTGGTTATCGCCGCGCCCCGGCTGACCGTTGGTGGCCTTGCGCTTGGACTGGCGGTGATATTCGACCAGCGTCGTCAGATTGGGTTCGACGCGCAGGATGACCGAGCCACCGTCACCGCCGTTGCCACCGTCCGGACCGCCCAGAGGCTTGAACTTCTCACGGTGGACCGACACACACCCATGGCCCCCGTTGCCCCCGGAGACCTCCAGGGTGACGGAATCGACGAACGAGGGAATGGCCATGGAGCTACATCCTAATGAGAAAAAGAAAGCTGATGAAAAAGCGAAAGGCGACCCCCGGTCGGGAGTCGCCCTTGGCAGTTGACTTGCGGAAACCTGGCGTACGCCTCATTCGGCGGCCGCGGCCTCCAGCGCCTTGATGTTGACCACGCGGCGGCCCCGACGGGTGCCGAACTCGACGTGGCCCTCGCGCAGCGCGAACAGCGTGTCATCGCCGCCACGGCCGACACCGTCGCCCGGGTGGAAATAGGTGCCACGCTGACGCACGATGATCTCGCCGGCATTGACCAGCTGGCCGCCGAAACGCTTCACACCGAGGCGCTGCGCATTGGAGTCGCGACCGTTCTTGGTCGACGATGCGCCCTTCTTTGTTGCCATGGCTCAGTCCCTCCTCAGGCCTCGATGCCGGTGACTTTGACTTGGGTGTAGCGCTGGCGATGGCCCTGACGCTTCTTGTACCCAGTCTTGTTCTTGTACTTCTGGATCCGGATCTTCGGACCCTTGGTCTCCGCCAGCACCTCAGCGGTGACCGTGGCCTTGCCCAGCGAGTCGGAGTCCGAGGTGACGGTTTCGCCGTCGACCAACAGCACCGGCTGCAAATTGACATTGGAGCCGACCTCGTCGGTGACCTTGTCGATCTCGACGACGTCGCCCACGGCAACCTTGTGCTGGCGGCCGCCACTACGCACGATCGCGTACACGCCTGACCTACTCTCTGTCTTCGTCGGTGAGCCACTCGTCTCGCAGGACAGCAATCGAACCGGCTCGGGTCTATGGGGGGCGTTCGGATCACGCGACGGCATGACCGCAGAACACCGAGGGCCTAATGTACGCCGGCACAGCTCGTGGGTCAAACCGGAGCGTCAGCTGGCCGCCCGGCGCCGGCGCCGGACCATCAGCGTGCGTGGCGTTGGCGCAGGCTCCGATAGACCCCGAGCACTACTTCTTTTTCCTCATCGGTCAGGACCGGGTCGGCCAGGATCGCCGTTTCCGCACCCGTCTGTTCCGACGGATCGGGCGTCTCCAACACCCCGGACTGACTCAACAGGTATTCAGTGGAGATGTTCAGCGCCTCAGCGATAGAGCGGACAACCTTCAGCGAAGGCTGATGCAGGCCGCGTTCGATCTGGCTGAGATAGGCATTCGACACGTTGCTCAGCGCCGCGAGCTGCCGAAGCGACATCGCCGACAGTTGCCGCTGGGCCCGGATGAACGAACCCATGGAGGGGCTGTTCAGCAACGACTCCGGGCGGGGATTCTTTCGTCCCCCGGTCGCCGCGGTCACATCAGGGGCTTGACCGGGGACCGGCTTGGCGGAGGTCACGTTGACTCCTCTCTCCGCAGAACATCTCCTTAAGACTCTAGGCCGAAGAATCGGCGCAAAGCCTGACGCATCCTGGTTGATACGTGCGTGCTGATCAGGTGTTCAATCACTGCCAACCCGCCGAATGGAACACTACCCGACGCCCGGTTTCCTTGCTCACATTGAGAAACAGCGGGTCGTGCCCTGGAATGGAACGGCTTGATTGACTTCCCAAGCACCCGCTGCGTAGTATTTCAATCGTTCCGCCAAGGACACAAGCCACACGAAGGGATCACCATGAACATCACCGAGCAGTACTACTCGAACGCCAAGGAAGCTCAGGCCAAGTGGGCCGAGGCCGTGAAGTCTGTCTTCGACGAGACCAAGAAGGCCTTCGACGGCCAGACCCTCACCGTTGACGCTGGCGCTGCCAACGAGCGCGTTCAGCAGGGCATCGACCAGGTCTTCGACTTCTGGGCCAAGGCCATCGAGTTCAACCGCGACCTGGCCAAGAAGGTTGCCGACGCCAACGTTGAGTACCTGAACGTTCTGCAGCGTCAGGCTGAGGCTGCCGGCGAGCAGGCTCTGGCCAAGTTCGAAGAGGCCCGTCAGCGTGCCGAGAAGGTTGCCAACGAGACCCAGGACGCGCTGGCCAAGTCCGCCGCTGAGCTCGAGAACTCCGCCACCCAGGTTGCCGAGCGTGCGACCCAGCAGTTCGAGAAGAACGTCAACGCTGCTGCTGAGCAGACCGTCAAGATGAGCCAGAAGGCTGCCGAGCAGACCGAGAAGGCTGCCGCTGAGGCTGAGAAGGCCACCACCCGCGCTCGCACCTCCGCCACCAAGCAGGCCTGAGCTTAAAAAGACAGACCCCGGAGGTCGAGTCAGCTGACTCTTCTTCGTGGACTGGGGCCCCATCCGTGATCCGGGTGGGGCCCTGCCGCTCCCTTTTGCGGGTTAACCCCATCCGTCATCACGGATGGGGTTTTCTGTCTTTTCTGGACGCGTACCGGCGTCCCACCACCAAGGACACACCCGTCGGCGAATCAAACGGGCAGGTGCTCCCCCAACCAATCACCGGTCCGCTGCCAGGCCAGCGCCGCAGCCTCGTGGTCATGCAACGGTCCGTCGTCGTTGTCGAAGGCATGATCTGCCCCCGGATAGGTCAGGAACGTCGTCGCTTCCTGCCGGGTGAGCACGGATTCGAGGTACGCGACCGTGGTCGCGTCGATGTACTGATCCGACAGGCCGAAGTGGTGCAGACTCGGCGCAGACACCGTCTCGGCATCCACCAGTCGCGGCAATGCCGAACCATAGAAGCTGACGAGCGCCTCCACCCCTTGGCCGCCACCATGCGGGGTCTCAAGCTCAGCCGCGATGCTGTAGCCAAGTCCCCCACCGAAGCAGAACCCGACGATGCCGACACCCCCGGTCA
>JAUNUL010000032.1:12907-14356 GCA_030538175.1 Propionibacteriaceae bacterium
GCGCCGTCGCGTACACACTCCGACCAATCCAGCGCACCGACCTTGGCGATGACCTGTTCGATCTCAGCCCAATCGAACGGGCCCAGATCGCCACTGCGCCAGAAAACTTCCGGTGCGAGCACGACATAGCCGAGGTCGGCCAGATCCTGGGCCCGACGCTTGATGTAGTCAGTGATCCCGAAGATCTCCTGCACCAGCACCACCCCGGGCCCGGAACCCCTTTCGGGCAGCCAGAGGTGGGCTGGCATCTGCTGACCATCGTGGATGGGGACGTTCGTTCGACTCGCCATGCAGCGAGACGATAGCGCTCCCGTCACCACCCCGGAAGGTCACGCGAGTCGGCGAGTCACTCCGGCTGAACGGCCAAGTCGTCCTGTGGCGCGTCGGCCGGGGTCGACCGCACAGCGTCTGACTCCTGATCCTGGTCGATAGCGTCGGACTCACCGTCCTGGCCCACAGGGTCCGGCTCGGTCTCCGAGGCCGACGTGTCTGCACCACCATCGGCTTCCACCGTAACGTCGCTCGTTGTCTCGTCGTCCACATTGCCCGTGTCAGCCGAGTCCGAGACCTCAGTGTCTTCGTCCGCGGCATCGGCGGCTGGCGGCGCGTCAACGTCGCTGGTCTCCGGTTCGACCTCGCTGACCGGCGGCTCGACCTGAGAGGCGGGCGCGGTCTCGGTGATGACGACATCAGTCTCGGCATTGCCACCGTCGGCGTCCGTTGCCACGTCCACGGTCAGCACGTGGGTATCGGGAGCAGCCGATTCCTCCGTGGCACCGGCTTCGCCCGTCGTCGCCGGATCGCTCACGGTCTCGGACTGCTCGCCTGCACTGGCCTCGGTGACAGGAGCTCCAGCGCTGCGCGAGGACCGTCCCCGGGACCGCGTACGCCGACTGCGCCCACTGCTCGAGCGGCTCGTGTCCTCGCCCGCCTCGTGTGCGCCATCGCTGCTGTCCGAGGAGTCGCTGGCAGAATCCGCGGCGGCGCGATTGCCTGCACCGTTGCCCGATGAGCCGTCGTCCGACGAACCAGTGCCCGACGAACCATGGCCGGAGCCCGCTGAAGCGTGCTGGTGCTGCCCGTTGTGGCCCCCCTGACCCGCATTCGCTGACTGCCCGACACCGCTGTTGCGGCCCCGTCCGCGCCTGCTGCGGCGTTCGCCACCATCCGCCTGGGATTGGGACTCCACCGGCATGTCGTGGATCTCGAACCCACGGCCCTTGCAGATCTCGCAGGTTTCGGTGAAGGCCTCCGCGAGGCCGGTGCCGATCTTCTTGCGCGTCATCTGCACCAGCCCGAGGCTGGTCACCTCGGCGACCTGATGCCTGGTCCGGTCGCGACCCAGACACTCCACGAGCCTGCGCAACAGCAGCTCGCGGTTGCTGGGCAGCACCATGTCGATGAAGTCGATGACGATGATGCCGCCGATGTCCCGGAGGCGGAGTTGGC
>JAUNUL010000503.1 GCA_030538175.1 Propionibacteriaceae bacterium
GCCGTGCGCGCAGGGTCCGATCCGTCCATGCCGACGACGACGGAATTGGTCAGCTCCATTGCTCATCCTCCCCTTGCTCCGGGGCCAGCGCCCCGAAGTTCGCTCACCCCCAGCCAACCCGGTCCGTCGCCCTTTTGCCAGTCCCACTGGGTCCCAGTGCGATCTGCTGCCCAGCCGGTGGCGCCACAGTCCGATCTGCTGCCATCTCGAGGGATGCCAAAGGCCGACCTGCTGTCAGGACGGCGTTCGTCCGGCCCCGAGTGCCGAGCGTTATCCGCCTCGCGTGTGCCGGGGAGGCTGAAACAGTTTAGCGATGCGGCGTTGTTCTGCGACCAGCTGACCGATGTTGGCGCGTACGCCCCGATAGACCTCCACGTCCCGGGGGTCGACGGGAATCGGTTCATCGGTGTCCATTGCTGACGGCTCCAGTGCCAGCAGCGCCGACTGCAGGGAGTCGGCGCGGCCGAGACCGAGTACGCCCAAGGCCGCCGCCCCGAGCGCTGAGCCACCAGCACCGGACATGACGTGAAGGGGGATGTCCAGGACCGCGGCGAGGACTTGGCCCCACAGGGCGCTGCGGAACACCCCGCCGGTCGCACGAATGCTGGACAGTTGACCCGTCTCGTTGAGGGAATCCGCGATCGCCGACATCTGCAGGGCGACGCCCTCGATCGCGGCCCGCGCCAGGTGCGGTCGACCGTGGAAGCGCCGCAGGCCGAGCAGCGAGCCGTGCAGCGACGGGTCCCACAGCGGCGCCCGCTCCGCGAGCAGCATGGGGATCATCACCAACCCCTCGGCCCCGGCTGGAACACGTTCGGCAAGCTTCGCGAGCTCCTCATCGTCACGGAAGCCGACCAGATCCAGCACCCAGCGGCCGATGATGCCGCCATTGCTGATCGCCCCACCGACAACCCACGCGTCGTCGGTCAGCGCATAACAGAAGAGCCGACCCTCGGCATCGACGGTGGGCTCAGCGACCACGGTCCGCAGAGCCCCGGACGTCCCGAGTGACAGCCCGCCCACGCCTGGCGCGAGCGCACCGGTCCCGAGATTGCCCAACGGGCCATCCCCGGCGCCCGCGATCACCGGCAGCCCGGTCGGCAGTCCAACGGCACGCGCCGGCACGGCCCCGAGCGGCAGGACCGCGGTCGTGGAGAGAATGGGCGGCAACTGCTCAGCGGTGACCCCGGCGAGATCGAGGCTCGCCGGTCGCCACGTCCTGGTCGACAGGTCCAGCAGCCCCGTGCCCGAGGCGCACGACAGGTCGATCGCAATCTCACCGGTCAGGTTCCACAGCAACCACCCTTTGAGGTCCAGCCACCAGCGGACCTTTCGGCACAACTCCGGCTCCTGCTCGGCGAACCACATGAGCTTCACCAGCGGGGACATCGGGTGCACCGGCGTCCCGGATCGGCGGTGCAGGTGGAAGGCCTCCCCCGATTCGACCAATCCCCGCGCCTGATCCGTTGCCCGGGAATCCGCCCAGGTGACGAGCTCGGTCAGCGGTCGCTCGTCGGCATCGAGCCCGACCAGTCCATGCATCGCGGTCGAGCAGGAGATCGCCACCACGTTCTCCGAGCCCACCTCGGAGATCACGCGCCGCATCGCGCCCTGGGTGGCGCCGATGATCGTCTCCGGGTCCTGGACCTGGCGGTCGGGCAGGGGTTGGAGCAACGGGTATTCGTGTGCTGCCAGGGCGACTGCCCCGCCCGGGCCGCCGATCCGATAGGCCGTAGCCTTCGCCGCGGTCGTCCCGAGGTCGACGCCGATGATGATGTCCCCCTCGCGCCGCACGAGCGCCGGCGCTGCACCG
>JAUNUL010000504.1 GCA_030538175.1 Propionibacteriaceae bacterium
AGCCCGAGCTGCTGGCCGCGCGCGGCCAGCGAGCGTTGCAGGCTGCTGACCAGCACGAACGCGGCAGCCACACCGGCCACCACCCCGCTGAGCAGCCAGAGCATCTGCACCGGAGACATCGGCCCGGCCGGCGGCACGGCTCCCAGCACCGGGATGGCCGGCAGCATGCCCACCAAGGATTGCGCAGGTGAGATGACGGTATCCAGACCCAACTGGACGCCGGCCTCCCCAGGCGATGTAGTTGGGCAGCCAGGCGAGTTGGCCAAGCAGCAGCATCGTGCCGCCCAGGCCACCGGGGTCGAGCGACTCATGCACCAGGCCCACTCGATCCCGGCCACTGATCAGGGCGGTCACCACCACGGCGACCCCGCTGACGACCAGCACACACAGCCCGGCCACCACACCCCAGGCCCCGGCGCGCAGCCACGGCGGCAACCCCGGGGGCTGCCAGGCCAGGGCGCGCGCGAAACCGACCAGCCCGAGCCCGAAGACCAGCGCGGCCGCCCACAGCAGGGATGACTGCCCAGCCCGACCGCCCTCGGTCCAACTGCGCGCGATGGTGAGCACCACCACATAGGTCAGCCCGTAGACGGCGGCCAGTCGGCCCAGCCGGGCACCAACCAGTCCGGGGTCGGGCGGCGGCGAATGGATCACCGCTTGGGCGCTCAGCCCCAGGCCCAGTGCGGCGATCACTGCGGTCAGCCCGAGCGGGATGATCGACAGTTGGGCACCGGGCAGGCCGACGGAGATGCCGTGGGCCAGCAGCCAACCCTGGGTGCCCAATTGCAGCACCGAGGAGACCTTCATTTCCGGCACCGAGATCCAGCCGAGGATGCAGAAGCCGGCCACCAGCACCCAACTCGTCGCTGCGGTCAGCAGGGCAGCCACAGCGGACATCAGCGGCCAGGGCAACCGCCACGGAGGAACGGGTGGAGTGTCAGCCTCCAACCGTCGAACCCGGACGCTGGGCTCCTCCTCAGGCCGCTTGCCGAACCGCATTACTGCGCAGCGAGGATCTCGCGCATCAGCGACGCAGTCTCGCTGGGGGTGCGACCCACGGTGACGCCGACAGCCTCAAAGGCGGCCTGCTTGGCGGCGGCGGTGCCCGACGATCCCGAGACGATGGCCCCGGCGTGGCCCATGGTGCGGCCCTCCGGCGCGGTGAAGCCAGCGACATAGGCGACCACCGGCTTGGTGACGTTCTCGGCGATATAGGCGGCGGCGCGCTCTTCGGCGTCCCCACCGATCTCACCGATCAACACCATGGCCTTCGTCTCCGGGTCGGCCTCGAAGGCCGCGAGCGCATCGATGTGGGTCGTGCCGACGATCGGGTCACCACCGATGCCGATGGCCGTCGAGAAGCCGATATCGCGCAGTTCGTACATCATCTGGTAGGTCAGGGTGCCTGACTTGCTGACCAGCCCGATCGGGCCGGGGCCACTGATATTGGCCGGGATGATGCCGGCGTTCGACGTGCCTGGCGAGATGACGCCCGGGCAGTTGGGCCCGATCAGCCGCACGCCGGCGTCCAGCGCCTGATTGACGAAGCGGGCGGTGTCGGCGACGGGCACGCCCTCGGTGATCACCACCACCATGTCGAGGTTGGCATCGATGGCTTCGCTGACCGCACCACCGGTGAACTTCGGGGGCACGAAGACCACCGAGGTGTTGGCACCGGTTTCGGCGACGGCGTCGGCGACGCTGTTGAAGACGGGCAATTCGGCACCGACGAAATCGACGATGGTGCCGCCCTTACCGGGCGTGACGCCGCCGACGACCGCTGCCCCGCCACCCAGCATCCGCTGGG
>JAUNUL010000505.1 GCA_030538175.1 Propionibacteriaceae bacterium
TCTGGGCTCGGCACTGACACTGGCCCGCGCGTGTGGCTGGCTCGAGCCCGCTCAATCCGATGCGCCGGCATGGCTGCCTGAGGGCAGTTGGAGTTGATCGTGCATCGACCGACCTTCGTCGGTCGTGCCCGGTGTCACAAATGGTCGTACGCCGCGCGGGGCGTGCGATGAGATCCTGCCCCTGGTCACAAATGCGCGCAGGCCCCTGCCGGTGGAGATCGCGGCAGTGATGTGATGGGCCTGTCCGTGTGGTGGGTCGGTACGTGGAGGAGGGCCAGATGTCGATACGCCGAGTGGTCGTCGGGTGGGATGGATCGGACGGAGCGAATCACGCGCTGCGCTGGGCGGCGCGAACGGCCGAGCGGCTCGCGCAAGATTTACGCGTGGTGATGGCTGCCCGCACGGGGTCTGGCACCACGGAGGCTTTCGCCAAAGCAACGGCGTTGGTCGCCGAGGTCGCTCCCGGCGTCACCCCGGAGACGGTCGTGCGTACCGGTCACCCCGTCGATGTGCTGCGCGAGGAGTCCAGCGATGAAGCGCTCGTCGTGGTGGGTACGCGCGGGCATTCGCGGTTCACGGCGACGATGCTGGGTTCGGTCAGCAACGGGCTGAGCCAGCACACCCCGGGACCCGTCGTCATCGTGCGGGGGACGAGTCGGCTGGAGGCAACCGATCCGGTGGTGGTTGGCGTGGACGGTTCGGAGACCTCGACCCAGGCACTCGCGTTCGCCGCGGAGTTCGCCCACGGCGTCGGCGCGCCACTCGTCGCAGTCGCGGCGTGGCCACTGCCCTGGCGGGCACAGGACCCGATGGATCTGGAGACCGCCCTGCTCGATGGGCCCGCGCACGCCGAGCACTTGCTCACCGCGGCCCTGAGCAAGGTCCGGGCGACCTATCCGGACCTGGTCATCGGCTCGTCGTTATCCGACGCGGAACCGGCGGCCGCACTGGTCGATGCTGCACGGGACGCGCAACTGCTGGTCGTCGGCAGCCGCGGCCGCGGCGGCTTCGCCGGCATGCTGCTGGGATCCATCAGCCGCACGGTCCTGCACCACGCCCCCTGCCCGGTCGCAGTGGTCCGCCCCGTCAGTTGAGTCGTTGAATCCGGGTGGCCCACTGGCGATCATGCACCGGTCACGGGCCGGGCGGCTGAGCCGCTGATGGGCCGGCGGGGTCGGCGTACGCCAAAAAAACCAGCCGGCCGGCCCCACTGGAGGGAACCGGCCGGCTGGCTGCGGGGAGGGAAGAGGTCAACCCTGGAAGCGGTTGGCCTCCTCGAAGCGTTCGGCGTGGCTCTGCTGACGGGCCTTGTGGGTCCGGGACAGGAACACGGCGAGGGCTGCGATGGCGTACGCGCCGACGATGAACCAGGCCAGGTTGTTGGTCCCGGCATTCTGGTTGACCAGGTTGGTCGCCACGATCGGGGCGGTGCCGGCACCGATGAGGGAACCGATCTGATAGCTGGCCGAGACGCCGGAATACCGCGAGCCGGTGTCGAACATCTCGGACAGGAACGCACCCAGCGGGCCGAACACCATGGCCTGGATGAGCGGGTTGCCGATCAGGAACGCCAGACCGGTCAACGTCGGATCACCGGAGTTGAACATCGCGAACATCGGCCAGATCAGGATCGCTGACGCGACTGCTCCCGCGATCATCACTGGCTTGCGGCCGATCCGGTCCGACAGCCACGCGAAGAACGGGATCGTGAAGACGTGGAAGAAGCTCGACAGGGTGAGCCACATCAGCGCGGCGCCACGATCCATGACCCCGAGACCGACGACATAGGGGACCATGAACACCGCG
>JAUNUL010000033.1:0-4421 GCA_030538175.1 Propionibacteriaceae bacterium
ACAGGTGGACGTATGCCATCGATCCCTCCCCGGTGTCGGCCGACAGCCTCCACCGGACCGTCACCGTCCCTGCCGAGGGCGCGGTCGTGGTCATGGGCGAGGAAGCGATCGCGGGCATCGACCCGGTGACCGGGGTGGAGCTGTGGCGACGCGCGCTGACCGACGTGGACACCGAACGCGGCATTGAGGCCATCCGCGGCACACCCTATGTCGGGTCGGATGCGTTTGGTGGCCAGGAGGTCGCCGAGCCCGACCAGACAACGCACGGCGTCCTGCTGACCGCGCGCACCGGCGAGGTCGCCCTTTGGGCCAGGGAGCTCGAGCTGCCTTCGCGGAGTGTCAGCGGGGCGTTCGCCGGTGGGGTGCTGACGGTCGGACCGCGCGTCGACCCCGGCGACCACCCCTATGAGTGTTCCTTGGCGCAGGTGTCGCTGCACGGACTGGACGGGCAGCACCGGTGGACCACGACCGTCCGCATCGGTGATCCAGCGCCGACGTTCGCGAAGGTTGTGGGTGACCGGCTGTTCCTCGGCCTTGCCCCCACCCACGGTTTCGGCGATTGGCCGGCCACAACGATCGTGGACCCCGCCACCGGCGCGGTCGTCGCGCAAACCGAGTGTGCCACGGACGTCAGCACGGGCTATTTGCCCTTGTCCGATGGCGGCTGGATCCAACTCGATGAGACGGAGCCCGTGCCAGGGCGGGTGCGGGCCCGGGCTATGACCAGCTCCGGTGACGTCCGCTGGGCCCACGACGGACTGGTCAGCGTCGTTGGCGGCATGGTGTTCGCGCGCGAGACCGATGAAGCCGGCAACGTGATCTCAGCGCGGCGGATGGATCCGATCACCGGGCGCCTGCTTTGGGCGGCCGCGGTGCCGGGGCGGGGGATCGACGTCAGGGATGGATCGGTCGCGGTGATCCAGCGCACCGGCGCCATTGACGATGGCACCCGGGTCACCATCCTCGATGCGGAGACTGGGGAGGTGCGGGCTCAACACGACGTCGGCTTCCCCGCGTCGATGTGGGGCGCCGAAGAGACCGGTCCGCTCCTGCTTCTCGAGGATCAAACCAGCTCCGGGGAGAGGCCGATGCCGCTGCGGGTCGCGGCGTTCGACATGCGCACCGCTGGAAAGCTGTGGCAGCTCACCGTCAGCCGCGGGGAAAGTGCGTTCCTGCACGACGGGCAACTCATCGTCATCGATCAGCAGATCGGCCGCCTCTACGGCTTCCGGTGACGGCCCAGTCGCAATGCGTCAGGTCACGGCGGGTTTGGTGCGGCTCACCAGCCACGTGAGCACGAGTGCCACCAGCCACAACCCGCCCACCAACGCGGTGACACCGAACCAGTGGAACCGATCCCAGGCACCGCCGACGAGTCCACCGAAGATCGACGAGCCGAGATAGTCCGCAACCCGGTACAGTGATGCGGCCGGCCCAGCGCCACCACCACGGGCGATCGCCCGGGCCGCCACCCAACTGCTCGCCACCCCGTGGGCCGCGAAGAACCCGGCGGTCAGCACGACCATGCCGGCGATCAACAAAGCCAGCGGTTTGGCGGCCATCATCGCCAACCCCGCCAGGCAGATCGCGACCGCCCACGGCACGACCCGTCGATAGCCGAAGCGATCGGCGAGGCGGCCGGCGTACGAACTCGAGAACGAACCGATCGCATAACTCACGAAGACCAGCGATGCGACCGACAGCGGGAGTGCGTACGGTGGCCCGGCGAGCCGGAACCCGACCGCGTTGTAGACCGCGACGAACCCGCCCATGAGGGTGCCGGAAATGCCGTACAGCGCGAGCAGGACCGGGTCGGTCACCGCGCGCGCGAACAGCTGCAGGATCGCCCGCGGCCGGGCGAACACCGGATGGAAATTCCGGGAGCGTGGCAGCAATACCGCCACGACCACGGCACAGGCCAGCCCGAGGACACCGATCGTCGCGGTGGCCCAGCGCCAGCCGAACAGGTCGGTGACCGCGCCGACGATCAGGCGGCCGCTCATCCCGCCGATGGCGGTGCCGCCGATGTAGAGCCCTGTCGCGCGCGAGGCGGCGGAGACGTGGATTTCTTCCCGGAGGTACGCCGTCGCGACCGCGGGCAGACCGGCGAGCGTGAGTCCCTGGAGCAACCGCAGGCCGAGCAGGATTTCCCAGGTCGGGGCGAAGGCGCACGCGATGCCGACCGCACTGGAAGCGAACAGTGACAACAGCATCAGCCGCGTACGCCCCCAGATCTCGGTGGCGGGACCGGCCAACAACAGCGCGATGCCCAGCCCCAAGGTGCCGAGGGAGACCGCGAGGGTCGCGGACGTGGCGGTGACCTGGAACTGGGCGGAGAGTTCGGGCAGCAGCGGCTGCGGGACATAGAGCAGGGCGAACGTGGCGAGCCCGGCGAGGAAGAGGCAGAGGGTGATGCGACGGTACGCCGACTCCCCGGGGCGGTGGCCCGGAACGCGCGGCGGACTGGTCAGAGCGTTTCCCTCCCCGGTGACTGCACCATGTGCTGCAGCGTGGTGACGTTGCCGACCCGGCGTTCGTCGCGGGCGAGGACGCGCAGGCGGTCGAGCACCCGGACGTCTTCCTCCGGCGGCAGGACCGCGAGGGTGCGGGCGATCGCGATGGCCGACCGGGCGTCGTGGGCGGCGTTCCAGAGCAGTTCGGGGGTGGACAGGCGGGCGCCCTCGTGGCGGCACTGTCGGTTGAACTCTTCGGCGGAGGACTCGATCTCGATGAGAGCGGCGGCGTGGTCACCGGTGAGCTGGACGACGTGCGGCTTCTGGGCGAGACCCTGGCGCCAACGGGTGGCCAGGGACAGTGCAGCAGCTGCCACGCCGATCGCGAGCAGGAAGCCCGTGATGAGCCAGGCCGGAATGAAGTCGGTGGCGAAGACTCCGGAGATCCCGATGCCGGCCAGCGCAGCAGCCCCGCAGACGACCATGGTCGGCAGGATGATCTGCCCGACCAGCACGCGGGGATGGCGGGGGGCATGGGCCAGCGCAGCCACCCGACGATGGCGGGCACGGAGCCCAGGGTTTGTCATCGTCCACGTCCGCGTGCCCGCCCGCTCAGTGACCCAGCGCAGCGCGGACAGCTTCGGCAGCTTCGGTGCGGGCCCGGCGGGGGGAACGATCGGGGCAGTGGGAGAGACGAGGACGGTTCGGCTATTCACGCTCTCATGGACCCCTTCAAGTGCTCTTGGGTTCCACTGTAACTCCCCGAGCAGCAGAGCATGCCCCGGAAAACAATGGCAACCAACGGCAGAAAACTGTCCCTGTGGGCAGGATGAGGGGATCACACGACGGCCCTGTTCCCAGGTTCCGCGTGGAGCAAGCCGGCGAGGGAGCCGGCGTTTGTGGAAGGAGCCGCCCCATGGCAACCACTGCTGGCGCCCCGCCGGCCTCCGTTCAAAAGCTGTCGCAGGGCCGGGTGATCTCGTACGCCCTGGGCGATGTGGCCAACAACCTGTCGTTCATGATGACGTCGTTGTTCCTGATGGCGTACATGACCGACATCGCCGGCCTGACCGGCGCGATGGCCGGCACGATCTATGGTGTCACCAAGATCTGGGCCGGCATCTCCGACCTCATCGCCGGTCAGACCGTCGACCGCGCCAACACGCGCTGGGGTCGACTGCGCCCCTGGCTGCTGTGGGGCAGCCTCCCGTTGGCGGCGGTCCTGGTCGCGTTGTTCAGTACGCCGGCGAGCCTGTCACCAGGCGCCACTATCGCGTGGATCCTGCTGCTCGACTGTGCTTTCCAGCTCTGCTATTCGTTCGTGAACATCCCCTATGGCTCGCTGTCCGCGGCCATGACCCAGAGCGCGGTCGACCGCTCCCGGTTGGCTGGTGCCCGTTCGATCGCCTCCTCGGTCACCGGCGTTGTGCTGGCCATCGCGGTCGCCCCGCAGTTCGGCAAGGATGTGCTGGCAAGCACGCCCGAGGCGGAGATCCGACTGAAGTTCACGATCGTCATCGCGATCGTGGCGGCGATCGCCGTCGTGCTCTATCTGATCTGCTTCGCCAACACCCGGGAGACCGTGCAACGGCCGCCCGGTCGGGTGAAGATGTCCGAGACCTTCAAGATGATCGGCAAGAACCGACCGCTGCTGGTGCTCTGCCTCGGCGCGCTGTTCCTGCTGGCCGCGATGTTCACCCTCATGGCGGTGCAGATGTACTACGCCCGCACCGTGCTCGGTGGTGCCGCCAACTTCATCTGGCTGCAGGTCGGCAACACCGTTGGCACCATCCTGGTCGCCTCGTTCGTGCCTGCGATCACGGTCAAGTTCGGCAAGCGCATCGGTTATGTGATGTGCGCGGTCGTCGCGATCATTGCCTATCTGATCATCGCCAACGTGCCGGGTGCCGGGGCTGACGGATCACGCTCTGCCGCGCTGGCCGTCGCCATCGGTGCCTTCGTGATCTA
>JAUNUL010000033.1:4431-12770 GCA_030538175.1 Propionibacteriaceae bacterium
AACGCCCTGATGTTCTCCATGCAGGCTGACACCGTCGACTTCGGCGAGTGGAAGTCCGGCACCCGGGCCGAGGGCGCGGCGTACTCGATCCTGTCGTTCGTCCGCAAGTGCGGCCAGGGCGTCGGCGGCTGGGTCGGCGGCATCGTGATCGGCATGTATGGCTACACCAACGACCCGGCCAAGCTCGCCGATCCGGCTGTGGCCGCGTCGGTCGAGCAGGGCATTCGCGTTGCGGCCGGCTATGTGCCCGCCGGGTTCGCGGTGCTCGCGGCGCTGGTGATCTTCTTCTATCCGCTGTCGGCGAACCAGCACAAGGACATCGTGCGGGACCTGCTGGCCCGGCGTACGACCGCGACTGCTGCGGATGTCGATGATGAGGCAGCCGGCCTGGACATCAACACCCAGGGCACGCTCGTCGCGCGCCGACCGGTCGTCACGATCAACGAGCAGTACGGCGCCGGTGGCACCTACATCGGCCAGCAGGTGGCCGAACGACTCGGGGTGCCGTTCGTCGGATCCAGGTTCACCTCGGCCGAACTCGAGGAGATCGACAAGGCCGCCGAGGCTGAACCGACCATGAACCGGTGGCTGTGGGACTTCGCTCACACCAGCAACGCCGATATCGATGCGGCGGTGCGGGCGGATGCCGAATCCAACACCCGCGTGGTCCGCGAGAACACCGCCGATGTCGTCCGGCTCGTCAAGGACGACGGTGGCGTGGTGCTCGGTCGGGACGCGACCCGCGTGCTGGCGCTGATGCGTGGAGCCTTCCATGTCCGGGTCGAAGCTCCGGTCCGGGTGCGGATCGACAGGGCTGCCGAAACCGCCCGGATCAGCCGGGAAGCCGCAGCCCAGCGGCAGTCCCGTGAGGATCGGATGCGCAATGAGATGTCGTGGCGTCTGATGAAGTACGACGCGACCGATCACAGCTATTACGACCTGGTCGTGAACACCGCGGATTCCCTTGATGATGCGGTGGAGCAGATCGTGGCGGCGTACCGGAAGAAGTTCCCGGACCTGACCCGCTGATAGCACCCGCATGACACAGCAGTGCCCCCGTCGGACAACCGGCGGGGGCACTGTTTGCGTTTGCGGAGCAGGAACGAATCCTGTGGTGGGTCAGACCAGCTTGCCGGCGAACTCCACGACGCGCTTGGTCATGTGGCCGAGCGCGGTCAGGGTCGCCTCGGAGAGCTCGTTCTGGTTCTCCGGGCCGGTGACGTGGCTGACGCCGTAGGGGTTGCCATCGACGAACTTGCTGCCGTCGGTGTAGCCAGGGGTCACGATGAGGCCACCGAAGTGCATGATCACCTGGTAGATCTTCTGCAGCGTGGTCTCCTGGCCACCGTGCAGGGTCTGGCTCGAGGTCCAGGCCGCGTACACCTTGTTGGCGAGCTTGCCCTGGGCCCAGGAGCCGCCGAGGGTGTCGATGAACGCCTGGAACGAGGCCGGGACGTTGGAGAAACGGGTCGGCGCGCCGAAGATCACGGCGTCGGCCCACTCGATGTCATCAGCGGTCGCGGCGGGGAGGTCCTTGGTGGCCTCGTAGTTGCCCGACCAGGCGGGGTTGCCGGCGAAGACAGCGGGGTCGGTGATCTCGGCGATGTGACGGACGCGGACCTCGGCGCCGGCCTCTTCCGCGACCCGAGCGACTTCCTGGGCCATCTTGGTGCCGTGGCCGGTTGCGGAGTAGTAGATAACGGCGAGCTTGGTCATGCATCCTCCTGGAAGTAGTTGATGCATCAACTATAACAGACGTGTGTGGGAAGTCGAATTCGGGGTCGGACGCTCAGGTCGCCGGGCGGCCGAGGAAGCGGCGGACGGCCTCGTTGAACAGGGCGGGCTGGCACAGATGGGACGGTTCGAAGGAGTTCTTGAGGACTTCCAGACGAGCGTCGGGGATGGTCATTGCGAGTCGCTTGCCGAGGGTGACCAGCCAGGGTGCTGCGTCACCGGCCAGGCAGAGGGTCGGGCAGGTGAGCGTGCGCAGCTCGGGGGAGTGCTTGATGGAGGTGTACGCCTTGAACTGCGCCCGGAGCTCCGGGATGCGGGCTGTCCGCATCTGCGCGGCCAGGATTCGGCCGGCGGCGGGCCAGCGGACGTAGGAGTTGAGGGTCGCGGCTGCGAGCACGCTGCGCGGGAGGGCGCGATAGGCGAGCGAGCTGCTCTTGATGGCGAGGGCGAGGGCCTTCTCAATCACCGTTCGGGTCGTGGTGTCACCCCAGGTGTCGCACAGGACGAGACGTCGAACAGATGCGGGATGGTCGATCGCGAACCGTTGGGCGACAGCGCCCCCGTAGCCGACGCCGACGACATGGGCCCGCCTGATCTGGAGCTCGGCGAGCAGGTCCGCGATCTCACGGGCATGGGTGCCGATGATGTCCGGAGTATCCGGATCGAGTGCGGCTGCATCGCCGTTGCCGGTGAGTGTGACCGCGACCGTCCGATAGTCGCGGGCGAACTCCGGCAGCTGGGCAGCAAACGATTCTGCTGATCCGCCCAAGGGTGGGATCAGCACCAGGGACTCCCCGAATCCCCGCTCGACATGCAAAGTCATGAGACAAGTATGTCGAGCGGGCGATCCGGTGAGGTCGGGCATCAGCGGGCGGAGGTGTTCTCCTGCTCGGTGGCGTTGGTGCTGGCCTTGTTCTGGGCGTCCCTCAACGCATTGGCGACGTTCCGCAGGGCCGTGGCGTGGGTCGACTGCCAATCATTGCGGAACTGGGTGGCGTCGGGACCCTGCCAGGTCGTGCTGGAGAGCTGGTTGGTCAGCTGCTGGAGGAGGGTGTCGATCTCGCTGGCCCGCTGTCCCAGCTGGGTCGCGAACTGCCGGACCTGGCCGATGTCCATCCCGGAGAATGCTGCACTGCTCATGGTTGTTTCCTTTCGGTGGTTGGGTTCGGTCAGGTGACCGAGGTGGGGGAACCTTGTTGCTCGGGCCAGGGGATCTGAACCCGATGGACGTGTCCGGCGCGGACCCAGAAGCCCCGGCCGGGTGGGAAGTCTCGTCGCTTGATGCGCAACGGCAGTGGAGTGCGCAGAAGCAGGTCGCCGTCGCCGGAATCCGGTTGCAGGAGCAGTCCCGTGCGCGCGTTCTTGATCGCCGGAGCCAGCTGGTAGCCGCCGGAGTTCCACGTGGAGGTCTCCCCCTCGGCGACCAGGAACTGGTCGTGACGACGGCAGAGGGTCACCAAGTCCGTGAGCGGTGCCTCCAACGGGGTATTGCCGAAGTCACCCACCGAATCGATGAAGACCGCAATGCTGGTCGGCGCGGTGGTGGCGGAGACGTCCTCCAGCAGGCTGTCCAGACACTGCTCGATTTCGTCCTGCCCACTGGCGGTGGTGTTCCACAGCGGCTCCTCCGCGAGTGGCGTGGCGTGCGGGGCCAACAGGACGAGGCGTACGTCGGGCTTGAAGCGCCGCAACGCGGTGGCCATCCAGCGGATCGCCGTGGTCCTGCCGGACTGTCCCGGACCCGCGATCATGGCGATCCCGGTCGGGTCGAAACCCATCGGAGCCAGCGTGGCATCCGCCATGCCGAGGACCGGCTGGCCGCCGATCGACCGTGGAAGCTCTGCCGCGGGGATGTCCGCGGGCAACGAGCGGATCGGCTCCGGGCGGACCGGGTGGTGGCGTGCCAGCTCTGGGCCGAGCGCCTCCAGCCAGCGGACCTGGACGGCGAGGTTGGGGTTGTCGCCCAACACGGCCAGCTGCAGTTCCTGGGGGTTGTCGGCCTGCATGGCCCGCCCCGGGGGAGTGGTGGGGCTCAGCACATCCTTCGGGAGCCCGAACATGATGTAGGCGTCCTCGTCGGCCTGCCGCAGGATGACCCGTCGGGTGAAGGACGCGCTGATCGAGTTCGGCACCGCGCCGGGGCGGTCCGCGGTCATCGCGACGTGCAGACCGACCGCGCGGCCGTCGACGAGCAGGCGCTGGAAGGTGGCGTACCACTCGAGCCGGCCGCCAACCGTCTCGTATTCGGCGCGGAAGTTGCCGAAGCCGTCCAACAGCAACAGGATGCGCGGCTCGTCCGGGTGTCCGGTCGCCCGGTATTCACTCAGGGTGCTGGAGTTCGTGGCGGCGTACCGCACAGCGCGTTCCTCGACCAGCGCAGCCAGCGTGCCCAGCAGGCGAGCCACGCGCTCGTCATCATCGCCGGGCACGATCGAGCCCACGTTGGGCAGGGTCTCCAGCGAGCTCAGACCGCCGCCGGCGAAGTCGATCCCGTACACGTGGACCGGCCCGCTGCGCGGGGTGATTCCCGCGGCCACCGCGAGCGTGCGCAGGCCCGAGGTCTTGCCCGAGCCGGAGGCCCCGACGTACAGGATGTTGCCGTCGGCGTCGGGGCGGAAATGCTCGATGCGCTGGGTCTGGCTGTCCGGGTCGTCCAGGATGCCGAGCACGAGGTCGGTGTCGCGACGGGGGCTCAGCTCGAGCAGGTTGTAGGTCGCGGCCAGGGGCTCGAGCCAGGGTTTGCGTGGCTGGGGTACGCCGGCCATCCGGGCCGCCGACGCGATCGTGTCGACCACGCGATCGATGTCCTTCGCGATCGAATCGTCCACCGCGACCCGTTCCGGTAGCCGCCAATCGGTGTCCGCGCCGAAGCCCAGCTCCGAGACCAGGACCGGCGCGGCGGGCGGGGAGTCCGGCGTACGCGAACCGGGATAGGCGGACTGGAAGGTGAAGATCCGACCCGGTCCGGTCTTGGCGGCGCCACGACCGGGGGTGCTGGGGTCGAAGTGGGCGGCCTGTTTGGTGCCGAGGACGTCATCGGAGTCGGTCTCGTCGGCCATCCGCAGCGCGACGCGCAGGTTGGTGTTCGCGCGGAGGTTGTCCTTGATCACACCGGCCGGGCGCTGGGTGGCCATGATCAGGTGCAGGCCGAGGGAGCGGCCGCGCTGGGCCACGTCGACGACGCCGTCGACGAATTCGGGCACCTCACCGACGAGGGCGGCGAACTCGTCGATCACGATGACCAGGCTCGGCGGACAGTCCGGGTCGCCGGTCGCCTCGAGCTCCAGGAGGTCCTTTGCCTGCTTGTCGTTGAGCAGGTGCTCCCGGTATCGCAGTTCGGCGCGGAGGCTGCGCAGTGCCCGGCGGACGAGTGCCGGGGTGAGGTCGGTGACCAGGCCGACGAAGTGGGGCAGGTCGGTGCACCGGCTGAACGCGGACCCGCCCTTGTAGTCGACGAACAGGAAGGTGACTTTGTCGGGGCTGTACGCATGGGCCATCCCGAGCACCCACGCCTGCAGGAACTCGGATTTTCCCGCACCGGTCGTGCCACCGACCAGGGCGTGCGGGCCCTGCTCGCGGAGATCAAGGCTGAACGGTTGCAGTCCGTCGTGTCCCACCAGCGCCCGCAGGCTGCTGCGGCTGGAGGCCTTGGGTTTGGGTGGGCCGTCGCGGCGGATGAGGGATTCGTTCTCCTGCCAGCGCGACACAACCAGGGCCGGGTCATCCACCGCATCGCGCCCGAGCAGGGTCACCACCGGCACGCTGCGCGGCAGGTCGGACTCGTCTGCGATCGGGACCCCGGCATCCACGCGGGGTGCCATGCGCCGGGCCAGGGCATCGGCGTTGTCCAGGGTCACGGATTCGCAGACCACCGGGCTGAACATGAGCTCCTGCTGGACCTGACCGACCTGGGTCAGCATGCCGTCCCGCACATCGAGCCAGGTGCGACAGGCCCCCGGGATGCTGGCGCGCGTCTCGGCGATCCAGACGACATGGACGCCCACGGCCGGGCCGTTCTCCGCGATCCGCGTGAGCCGAGCCTGATCGACCAGCGGCTGGTCGGCGATGAGGACGACGCTCGGGATCACCGGGTTGGCCTCGAGCTTGGCTTCGACACGCATGGCGACCAGGGCCTCCAAGGCATCGAGCAACTGCTTGCCGGTGCCCGGATCCGCCGACAGGTGCGCCGGCAGCGGGGAATGTCCGGAGAACGTGTGGGGCAACCACTCCAGCCACCGCCACCGGTCCCTGCCTGGGGCAGAGGTCAGGCAGCACAGGACCACCTCGGCGGGGGAATGCAGCCCGAGGATGTGGGTGACGATCGCACGCGCGACGCCGTCCACCGCGGCCGGCAGGCCACAGAGGCCGAGGCCACCGGCGGTCCGCAGGTCCGCGATGATCGGCATCCCGTCGAGCCACTCGAACCGGCGCAGGAGGTCGTTGCGGAGGTCCACGAGCTCCGGTTGGGCATCGGCGTTGGTGGACGACACTTCCAGCTCGACCTGTGGTCGGACCCGGCCCAGGCCGAGGCGGACCTGGAGGAACTCCGGGTGTTCCGGTCGGCGTGACCACAACAATTCGTTCATCGTGGCGATGCTGGCCGTCATCTCGTCCACCGACGGATGCAGTGCCACTGCCTGGTCCCGTTCGGCAGTCAGGGCTGCGTCGAGTTCTTCCTCGACCGTGCCCAGTGCGGCCACGAAGGCTGCCCGCTGCTGTTTTGCCTTGGCTTTGGCGTCGCTGCGTTGGGAGAACCAGTTGCCCAGCATGAGCAGCGGGCTCAGGGCCACGAACATGACGGTGAGGAGCTGGCGGGTGACGGCGAACATGATCCCGCCGATGATCACCGGCGCGATGACCGCGAGCCACGGGAAGCGACCCCGCTCCGGCCGCCCCGGGATATCCGGGACCTTGATCTTCCGGGGCTTGGGGCGTTGCAACACCCGCGGCGGGCGGGTGACTGGGACCTCGGTGGAGGTGGCCGCGAGCGCCACCGGTGGTCGCAGGTGGGTGATGGTGAGGGTGGTCCCGCCGAGGGTGAGGACGTCACCCGGCCCGAGCGGTGTGCGGGTGACGCGGACGCCACCGACATGGACACCGTTGGCGGAGTTTTTGTCGATCACCTCGACGCGGTCATCGATCACGACCAGGGCGTGTTCCTTGGAGACCATGCCGTCGGTGAGCCGGATATCGCAGTCCGGGGAGCGACCGATCCGGAACGTGCCGGTCGGCAGCGGCACCTCGACGCGTTCGTCGGGTCCCGATGTCACGCGGACCAGAGCGGCCGTCTGCCTGCGCGGCCCGGAGTCCGCCTGGCTGGCGTACGCCAACTCCACCACCGATCCCGATTGGAGGCCGGAGCTGAGCAGGGTGCCCCCGGGCGGGAGGGTCCGCGTCGGTTCCACACCGTGTCCGACCTGCCGCAGGGTCAGCGGGCCGCCTTCGGGCAAGGGGCTGTCGCCGGTCGGCCCGAGCGCCAGGACGCGGGCCACGTCGCCACAGGTCGCCGTGCCGTCGGCGGTGATTTGCAGGGTCGCGGTGCGGGCCGGCTTGGACGGGTCACGGAACAGGATGCGGATCTTCATGTCAGCCCTCCGTGCAAGCGACTGTG
Source organism: Propionibacteriaceae bacterium (assembly GCA_030538175.1). Lineage (GTDB taxonomy): Bacteria > Actinomycetota > Actinomycetes > Propionibacteriales > Propionibacteriaceae > Enemella. The sequence continues at coordinate 11,777 of JAUNUL010000033.1, forward strand.
GGTTCGGAGTCGCGGCCGTTGGACCGGACCAGGATGATTTCCACGCACGTTCGCCCAGGCTCCGGCGGCACCCGGACCGTGGTGGCCTCGGTCCGCTCGTGGGCCTGTTCCTGGCCGACCTTCTGCACGCGATAGAGGAAGGCATCGCCTTCTTGCGGTTGAGGGTTCCGCCAGGTGACGACGACCTGACCGCCGTCGGCCACAGCCATCGCCGCGGTGGGGCGGGGCACGACCATCCCGACGGGATCCACCGGCCGCACGGTCGGGCGGGCCGTGTCGCTCTCCGTCGTCGCGCGGACCCCGCTGTTGGACAACAGGAAGCCTCCCGCGGCCACGGCGGCCACCAGGACGAGGCCCACCAGCACGGCCCACAACCCGGCGCGGGACCGTTTCTGCACAGGGGCCGGTGCTGCTGGGTGGGACACCGGCGGGGCTGGGACCCCTGCCCCGGTGAAGTCGACCTCGCGTGGCGGCGCGCTGCCAGTGCCGTGCTGCTGCACTCGTGGCCGGTGATCCGGGATGACGTGCTGTGGCCGTTCGGCAAGCCAGGCGGGGGCCGGGGCGGCATGGATGTGGGGGTCGGACCATGTCACGCCGCTTTGGGTGTTGCCGCCGCCGTGTGCTGAACCTGGCCCTAGAACATGCCCTGGAGTGGGCCCTGAACGGGACTCTGAATGGGGGTCTGCATGGGGGTCGAGGACGGCGAACGACGTCAGCCGGGTGCCCGAGTCGTTGTCCTCCTCGCCCCAGTCATCGTCATCGTCGGTGAACACATCGACGCGGGTTTCCGGCAGTCCCATCCGCCGCTGCACGTCCTGCAGTGCGCGGGCGAACTCGAGTGCGGAGGGATAGCGCTGGGTGGGCTGCTTGGCCAGCGCGATCGCGAGCACCCGCTCGAGGCTCTCCGGCACGTCATCCCGGCCGGTGAGCGGCACGGGGTCGTTGCGGACACGGCGGGTCATCTCGAACGGGTCGTTGGGCCCACCGGAAAGTT
>JAUNUL010000033.1:12780-14124 GCA_030538175.1 Propionibacteriaceae bacterium
CGCGGCCAGTCCATAGACGTCGCCCTCCGGCCCGACCGGCTGTCCGCTCAGCTGTTCCGGCGGTGCCCACGGCACGGAAAAGGCATTCGGCCCGCTGCTCGCCGACATGTGCGCGGCGATGCCGAAGTCGGTCAGCGCCGGCCGCTGGTTGGTGATGAACAGGATGTTCGCGGGTTTGATGTCGCGGTGGATGATCCCCAATCGGTGGGCGGTCTCGACGGCGCCGGCGATCTGGATGGTGATGTCGAGCGCCCGACCGACCGGCAAGGGCCTTGCGATTCGAGCAGCCAGGGAGCGCCGGTCGCAGAGCTGCATGACCAGATAGGACCGCCCGTCAGGGGCGACCCCAGCGGCGTGGATCGGGACGACCGAATAATGCAGCGACAGTTTGGCCATCGTCCGCGCCTCGATCTCGAATTGCCGGGCGAGGTCGGGTCCGAGATGACCCAGCATGACCTTGACCGCAACCTCTCGGTCCAGGCCGTCTTGGCGGTACGCGAACACATCGGAGAAGCCACCGGCGCCGAGCAGTTCGACGAAGGTCAGCCCCGGCAGCCGGGGCGGGCTCTGGGGTGGACGTTGGCCGTTCATGGCAGACCCTCCAGGGTGATCAGCACGCCGTGGCCGAGATCAAGAACATCGTGGTTCTTCAGCAACAGCGGGCGCTCGGGCAGCCGCATCGGGGCCTCACCGAAACGGTGCAACAGGGTCCCGTTCTTGGACCGCAACTCCACCGCGTACACCTGCCAGCCCTCAGGGGACAGCCGCACCTGGTTTCGGGAGATGTGGTTGCCGGCCAGGGCCACGAGGCGTGCGGTGGCGCCGTCGGTCGTGCCGCGTTTCGACTGTGGTTCGCGACCGAAGACCACGGGGCGGTCCAGCTCGATGACCTCTCTGCTGGCGAGCACCGCGCGGCCCACGATCGGCTGCGGAATCTGCTGGGGCGCACCCGCCAGGTCGATATCGCACACCCGACACGTGGCCCGCTCGGGAGGATTCGGATGGCCCTGGGCACACACTCGGGCCAAGACCTGACCGCCACCGATGGGCGTCGGCGGCGGCAGCGGCGCCGGCTCGATGCTGCCCTCACCCATGACCGTGAGGTCGTCGTGATCACCGAGCCGAGAAGCCTGGTGGCCCGCGGCTGGCTCGGGCCCGTTGGCTCCGAGCATGGTTGCGTCCCAGAGATGGGAGAAACTGCCTGGGATGGCTGGCCCGGATGTCTGTTCAGCCGGGGCCGCCGATGCAGCGGGGGGTGCGGCCGGCGTAGGCGGGGCTTGCTCCGCCGCGGGGGCAATCGGGGTGTGCCGCGCAGCCGGTGGAGCTGGGGTCGGCGGAACCGGG
>JAUNUL010000506.1:0-208 GCA_030538175.1 Propionibacteriaceae bacterium
CCTTCTAACCGAGCGCCTTCTGGCGCCCTTTGATTGCCGAGGTCCCCGGCAGAAGGCTGTTCGATTAGTTGGGGCCCTGGAAGAAGCCAGTGGTGCCGTCGAGTGTGATGCGTTCGCCATCGGTGATGGTGCTCATGGCGTCGGGTACGCCGAGGACAGCGGGGATGCCAAGCTCCCGCGCAACGATGGCGGCATGGGAGAGCTGGCC
>JAUNUL010000506.1:218-1800 GCA_030538175.1 Propionibacteriaceae bacterium
CGTGGCTGGCCGGTTGCCGGCCACGGATGGCCATCGTGGACCGGGCGTCAGCGTCAGCTTCTTCGGCCGGGCAGGGCAGAGGTGAGGCGAGAGGTGCGGTGATGGGGCGAGCCTGCAGGGTGTGGAGGCGGTGCCCCGTCAGCGCCCACTCAATATCGGCGTCATACCCCAGAGCTTCCGCGACCGCCTGTCCGTGGTGGTCGATCGCGATGGCGGTTGCATCCGTCAGACACATCCCGGACCTGCCCTGCAGCGGGGTGGTGACGAGACGGTCGCTGTTGCGGTCCAGGCGATGAGTGGGGTGGCCGCGGTGGCGTCCGGTGACGCCGGTGTCATCGAGAACCCAGGCGTCGGGTGTGACGTGCCCGCTGACCAGCGGTGCTCCGAGGCCGGGGACAGCCTCGATGGTGCGGGGCGTTCGGGTGAACAGGACGCCAGAGACGTCCGCGTCAATGAAGGGTTGGACGAGGACCGCCATGGCCGGAGGTTGTGCGGCGGCGGTCTGGGGATCCCGATAACTCACGGCCCGGGGTGAGTTGAGGGAGGACCAGCAGCGCTGCACGGCTGCTGCGACGTCCGCTGCACCGCGGACGGCAAGGACGGTGTCGTGCTGTCCTGCCGCGGACGCCGAGCGCCCGTCCTCGTCGCTGGCTGACGATCGCACGGCGACGTACCCCTCAGCCTCCGCGCCGAACAAAAGACGCAAATGAACTCCGATCGCGTCAATCAGCTCGGTCTGCAACGCAGTCTCGTGCTGATGGAGTTGATATTCGCTGACGGGAATGACGAAACCATCCGGGACGTCGAACCCGGCGTGGCGGAGTGTGGCGAGCGCTGCGGCCTTGCCGCCGCTGGTGGCAGAGGTGGCGTCGTCGAGAGGCAGGATCCTCATGGAGTGGATCGGTCGCGGCCCAGCGTGGACAGCAGGTCCTGGTGCAGCTCGGCCCACACGGTGTGGCAGGAAAGAAACCCGACACCAGCAACCCAGCTCAGATCACCGCGCCGCGCACTTTCCGCAGCCGCGGCGTACTGAGCGGGGTAGCGCCCGAAGCGCGGCAGGACGCGAATCAACTCAGAGAGCACCTCGCGCAGTTGCTCTCCGATCGTCAGCAACGAGGAAACGAGCCTTTCCTTGTCCGCGCTTGCCGCACCAGCGGCTGGCGACGACTCCAGTTGCCAGCGCGATACGAGCGCGACGAACCGGTCGTTCAACGGCTCGAACGCGTGATGTGTCGCCTCAAGCACCGTGGTCGCGTCACGGGCCAGGACCTCGGCGCGCAGGAGCTCAGCCAGTCGGGTCGAGCCGTCGTCAGTGATGATCCAGCCCGAGGTGTCCCCGAAAGTGAACCGTTCCACCCACCCGGCACGGCTGGCTGCATCGAGCGTGCGCTCCACGTCGACCTCCCGGAGCAGCGCACGATCCACAACGGCATCCGTGTCCGCGACGCCGCCCAGGCGGACCGCCTGCAGCACCAGCAGCTCGATCCCAGCCCGATCCACGCGGCCCTCGGCGTCTTGCCCTCCCATGGCCCCCACCGAAGCGCCTCGCCAATCTGTTGTCAACCAGTGGTGGAGATGGGCC
>JAUNUL010000034.1:0-8147 GCA_030538175.1 Propionibacteriaceae bacterium
AGGTGATAGTCGATCCGCCAGCCGGCGTCGTTGTCCCAGGACCGGCCGCGCCAGGACCACCAGCTGTACGGCCCCTGCACCTCCGGGTGCAGTCGCCGCACCACATCCACCAACCGGCGTTGCCCCAGGATCCCCGAGAACCACTCGCGCTCCTCGGGCAGGAACCCCTCGGATCGCCGTTTGGCCTTCGGGTTGTTCACGTCCAATTCGGCGTGGGCGACGTTGAAGTCGCCGAGCACCAGGAACTCCCGACCGGCGTTGAGTGCCTGCCGCCGGGACCGGGTCAGGTGGTGCTGGAACGAGGCGAGGAATCGCAGCTTGCGGCGGAACTTCGCCTCCGAGGCCGCATCCTCGAACGGTGTCCCACCCTTCGGGAGATACAGCGACGCGACCGTCAGCCCCGGCAGGTCAGCCTCGATATAGCGCCCCTCGGCATCGAATTCGCGATTGCCGAATCCGGTACGCACGGCCAGCGGCTCCTCCCGTGTCAGCAGGGCCACGCCATTGCGGCCCGCGAGCGTGCCTTGGTCGTACGCGAAGTGGTATCCCTCGACAGCTTCGGTGGGAACGAGTTCCGCGGGGCTGCGTACTTCCTGCAGAGCGACCACATCGAGCGCCGACGCGTCGAGCCATTCCCGAAAACCGCGCCGATGTGCGGCCCGAATCCCGTTGACATTGAACGTGGCGATGCGCATGGTCCTCCTGCCTGGCACCCGGTTTGCTCGACACCGGGTGGTCTCATCGGGCCGCGTGGTCCGAAGCTCGGGAGCATAGGCCACCTGTTCGCCGTGTCCACCTGACTGGGACTAGCCTGCGGGGATGCGCATCGCGATCCCCACCGAGGTTAAGAACAACGAGAACCGCGTCGGGCTGACCCCGGCCGGCGTAGCCGAGCTCACCGCAGCCGGTCACGAGATTTTCGTCCAATCCGGGGCGGGTCTGGGCTCGTCGATCACCGACGAGGAGTACGCCGCACAGGGCGCCCGGTTGATCGATGATGTCGACGAGCTCTGGGGTCTCGCTGAGATGGTGCTCAAGGTCAAGGAGCCGGTGGGGGAGGAGTACGCCCGGCTGCGCAAGGACCTGGTCCTGTTCACCTATCTGCATCTCGCCGCCGATCGCCCACTCGGGGATCGACTGATCGAGTCGGGGACGACCGCGCTGGCGTACGAGACCGTCCAGACCGCCAACGGTATCCTGCCCCTGCTCTATCCCATGTCCGAGGTCGCGGGGTGCCTCGCGCCCCAGGTGGGGGCGTACCACCTGATGAAGCCCGAGGGTGGCCGCGGCGTGCTCATGGGCGGGGTCGGCGGCGTGGGCAACGCGCGGGTGCTCGTCATCGGTGGTGGTGTCGCGGGCCAGCATGCCGCGAACACCGCGCTCGGGATGGGCGCCGACGTGACGGTCCTCGACACCGATCTCGACAAGCTCCGCTCGATTTATTGGCGCCACTCCAACCGCATCCATCAGCTCGCGTCGTCGTCGTTCGCCGTCGCCGAGCACGTTCGTCAGGCCGATCTCGTCATCGGCGCGGTCCTCATCCCGGGTGCGCGTACGCCGCGCCTGGTCAGCAACGCTCTTGTCGCGGAGATGAAGCCGGGCTCGGTGCTCGTCGATATCGCCATCGATCAAGGCGGCTGCTTCGAGGACTCCCGGCCCACCACCCACGACAACCCGACCTTCCAGGTGCACGGCAGCACGTTCTATTGCGTGGCAAACATGCCCGCGGCCGTGCCAAACACGAGCACCCAGGCGCTGACGAACGCGACGCTGCCGTATGTCATGCAGCTCGCCAACAAGGGCTGGCGCGCCGCGCTGCAGTCCGACCCCGCGCTCGCCAAGGGGCTCAACGTCGCCGGCGGACAGGTCACCCATCCGGGGGTGGCGGAGGCCTTTGGGCTGCCGCTCACCCCCGTCGAGGACGTGCTCAACGGCTGAACCCCGGTGACGGAGCCCGGTGGAGGTTCCCGCCGGACTCAGCGATAGTTCGTGAACTGAACCGCGAAGTCGTAGTCGGCCTCGCGGATCATCCGCTGGACCTCCTGGAGGTCATCGCGCTTCTTGGACGAGATGCGCAGTTCGTCACCCTGAATCTGGCACTTGACGCCCTTGGGCCCCTCGTCGCGGACCAGCTTCGAGATCTTCTTCGCGTTCTCCTGCGAGATGCCCTCTTCGGTCGAGGCGGTCATCTTCCACATCTTCCCGGACACCCGCGGATCGGTGGCCGTGACCGCCTTGAGCGACACGTTGCGCCGGACGAGCTTCGACTGGAACACGTCCCAGATCGCCTTGACCTTTTCCTCCGAGGAGGACTCCATCTCAATCACCTCACCGGACCAGCGGATGGAGGAGTCGGTGTTCTTGAAGTCGAAGCGCTGCGCGATCTCCTTGGCCGCCTGGCCGAGTGCGTTGTCGACCTCCTGGCGGTCGATCTTGGAGACGACGTCGAACGAGCTGTCGGATGCCACGATGGATCCCTTTCGGTGGGGCTGGCTTGGCGATCCATTGTGCCCCAACCGATGCAGCGTCCAGCGTCCCGTGTGGCCATGAAACCTCGTGCGGCTCGATCCGGAGTCGGTGGCCCCGCGCTGGCTCAACCCGGCGAGCCACGCAGTCAGGCCGAAATCGATTTCGTGAATGGCGCAGGCGCTGCTAGCATCGTGCCTCGCGTCACGGCAGGTTGCCCGAGCGGCCAATGGGAGCGGACTGTAAATCCGTCGGCTATCGCCTTCGCAGGTTCGAATCCTGCACCTGCCACGCTCGCCCCGGACCACGGTCCGGGGCTTTTTTCTTCTCCCTGACGAATTTGCCTTTCGGTGTCGTGGCTGTCTATAGTTTCTCGTCGGCACGCAAGTGCCAGGCCCCTATAGCTCAGTAGGCAGAGCGTCTCCATGGTAAGGAGAAGGTCAGCAGTTCGATTCTGCTTGGGGGCTCTGATCTTTCACTGGTGACCGCCGGTGGAGGCCCAAGGCGAGGTAGCTCAGTTGGTGAGAGCGCACGACTCATAATCGTGAGGTCGCGGGTTCGAATCCCGCTCTCGCTACCCATGTGCCGAAGGCACGCAACCCCAAGACATTCCGACGACGAGGATTACGACGATGGCCAAAGCTTCTGACGTCCGGCCCAAGATCACTTTGGCCTGCACCGAATGCAAGGAGCGCAACTACATCACCAAGAAGAACCGGCGCAACGACCCGGATCGTCTTGAGCTGAAGAAGTTCTGCCCCAAGTGCCATACGCACACCGCGCACCGCGAGACCCGCTGACGCGCAGGGACACAGAGCCGATCGCCCAAAGGGCGGTCGGCTTTTTGCTTTCCCGCCCCCTCTCTCTCCGTTCCGGCTTCGCTCCTGGGTTGCGTAGTCCCCGCCCACACCCCACATCGGCATAATCTGCAGTCATCTGGCGATCTGGAGGTGAAACGCCTAGTCGCGTCCTGGTCCAGTGCAATGCGATGCAGTTTTTGCCGGAATCGTCACGGCAACCGGGCCAGGGCGTCGACCACCAGATCCCAGAACCGCTCGATGTCGAGTTCCACGGCAACCTGGGTCGTGCACTGCGGGTCGGGGTCGCGAAAATCCGCGACGGTCATGCCGAGGGTCGCTGTCCCGGTCAGCTCGACGGTGATCGGCGCCTTCCGGGTCGTGATGAGCGTCGGATCGATGACGTACGCCACCGCGCACGGGTCATGCAGTGGTGCCGCGGTGAATCGATGGGCACGGTACGCCTCGCCGTAGGGCGCGATCATCGCCACCGCCAATCGGGCTGATTCGGTGCCCACGGCACTGAGCCGGGCGAGCACCTCCGGCGTCGCCAGCGCCTGCCACGTCAGGTCGAGCCCGACCATCGTCAGGGGCCACGGCTCACCGAAGACGATCGACGCGGCTTCCGGATCGGTGAGGATGTTGAACTCCGCCACCGCCGTGCGGTTGCCGGCGTGATAACCACCACCCATCAACACGACTTCCCGGACCCGTTCGGTGATCCCGGGTTCCTTGCGGACGGCCATGGCGATGTTGGTCAACGGCCCGATCGGCACCAGTGTCACCGTCCCCACCGGCCTCGACAGGAGCGTCTCGATGATCACGTCCACCCCATGCCGCGGATCGAGCGCTACCGGCTCCGCCGGCACCTCGACCCCGCCGAGCCCGGAGTCGCCGTGTACGGTCGACCAGGTCGGCGTACGAACGAGGGGGCGGGCGCAACCCGCCGCGACAGGCGCGGTCACACCCAAGAAACGGGCCAACCGTCGGGCGTTCTCGGTGACCTCGTCGAGTGGTCGGTTGCCGGCGACGGTGGTGATGCCGGCGAGCTCGATGTCCGGGTGGCCGGCTGCCAGCATGAGCGCGACGGCGTCATCCACCCCGGGATCGCAGTCGAGCAGGATCGTGTGTGTCACAGCCTCACGATAAGTTGGCTGACATGCCGATTTCGACTGAGGACGCGGGCCGCACCTATCCGCCGCTGCATTATCAGGTGACCGCCGGCAAGATCGCAGAGTTCGCAGCCGCGCTGGGTGATGACAATCCTGCCTATCAAGGGGCTGACGCCATCGCGCCGCCGACCTTTCCGGTCGTGCTGGCCTCGTGGGATGCAGTGTTCGGTGACCCTGACCTGGGCCTGTCGCTGAATCGCACGATCCACGTGGAGCAGAAATTCACCTATGCCCGCCCGCTGCGGGCTGGTGACGACGTCACTGCGACGTTGCGGATCGCCGATGTGCGGGTCCGCGGTCAGGTTGACCGGATCACGGTCGCGACGAGCATCGACACCGTTGCTGGGGAGCATGTCTGCACCATGACGTCCAGCCTGTTCCACAGCCGCGAGGAGGAAGCATGAGCGAGACCCCTGAGCTGCGTGCGCAGTTCACGCGCCAGCAGTTGGTTCGATACGCGGGTGCGTCCGGCGACTTCAACCAGATCCACTTCTCCGATCACTTCGCCACCAAGCTCGGCCTCGACGGTGTGCTCGCCCACGGGATGCTGACGATGGGTGTGGCCATGCGGGTGGTCACCGATTGGGCGGGGGACCCGGCCCGCGTCGATGAGTGCTCGTTCCGGTTCGCGAAGCCCGTGCCCGTGCCCGATGATGACGACGGCGCTGCCGTGGTCTTCACCGGCACTGTCACTGACGACGGCGAGGGCCCGATCCAGATCGCGCTGCTTGCGACCTGTGGCGACGTCCAGGTCGGCAAGGGAAGGGCGACGGTTCGTCGTGGCTGAGACACAACGCCCACCCAAGGCCGACCGCCTCACCCCTGGATTCCACACGTTCGCCCCGCACGATGACGCGTCCAGCCATGACGATCACACTGCTCCTGCTGCGCAGGCCCTCGCGGGCCTCACCACGTTGCGGGTCGGTGGGCCGGCCAAGCGGTTGGTGGTGGCCGGGACAGAGCAGGAACTCATCGACGCGGTGCGTGCGGCCGATGCGGCCGGGGAGCCGTTGCTGCTGCTCGGTGGTGGCTCGAACGTGCTCATCAGCGATGAGGGCTTCGCAGGCACGGTCTTGCTGATCCGCACGCGCGGCATCGTCGAGGAGGTCGACGCCTGTTCCGGTGCGACCGTGACGGTCGCCGCCGGCGAGCCGTGGGATGAGTTCGTGGCCCACGCGGTCGCCCAGGGCTGGTCTGGTTTGGAGGCCCTGTCCGGCATTCCGGGTCTGGTCGGGGCCACCCCCATTCAGAATGTTGGCGCCTATGGCTGCGAGGTCGCACAGACGCTGGCGCGGGTGAAGACGTTGGACCGCCGCACCGGCGAACTGCAGACGTTTGCTGCCGCCGACTGCGGATTCGGCTATCGCTGGTCGAAGTTCAAGGCAGAGCCGGGGCGTTGGGTGATCCTCTCGGTCACGTTCCAGGTGCCGCTGGGCGAGATGTCGGCCCCGGTGCGGTACGCAGAGTTGGCCCGCACGCTCGGCATCGAGGTCGGCGAACGTGCCGATGCCGCTGCCGTGCGCGAGGCGGTCCTGGGGCTGCGTCGCGGCAAGGGCATGGTGCTGGATGAGGCCGATCACGACACGTGGAGCGCCGGGTCCTTCTTCACCAATCCGATTGTCGCCCCCGAGGTTGCGGCCGGGTTGCCCGAGAACGCTCCGAAATTCCCGACTGAGGATGGGCTCGTCAAGACCTCAGCGGCGTGGTTGATCGATCGCGCTGGATTCGCCAAGGGCTTCGCTGCCGCGGACGGCGAGGGGCGGGCGACCCTGTCGACCAAGCACACCTTGGCGCTGACCAATCGGGGCGCGGCGACCGCCGCAGATCTCGTTGAGTTGGCCCGGGTCGTCCGCGCGGGTGTGGCCGAGAGGTTCGGCGTCACGCTCGTGCCTGAGCCGGTGCTCGTGGGCTGCGCCCTGTGACCGGGGGGCGCGTGACAACACCGGCGATCAACTATGACGTCTGGGCGCCGCGCGCTGGCGCGGTGGTGCTGCGGGCCGATGGGTCCAGCTATCCGATGAAGTCGGTGGAGGGCGGTTGGTGGGTGCCGGAAGTCCCCCTGCCGACCGAGTTGTTGCGCACCGGGGTGGACTATGGCTATCTCCTGGACAATGACTCCCGTGCCCTGCCGGATCCGCGTTCACGCTGGCAGCCCACGGGCGTGCACGGGCTGTCCCGCACGTTCGACCGCTCCGAGCATGCGTGGGCCGACACGCACTGGACCGGTCGTCAGCTCGCCGGTGGTGTGATCTATGAGATGCACGTCGGCACGTTCACCCGCGGCCCACAGGGGCGTGGCGGCACGCTCGACTCCGCGATTGCGCGGCTCGACCACCTCGTTGAGTTGGGTGTGGACTTCGTCGAGCTGATGCCCGTCAACGCCTTCAACGGCGACCGGGGCTGGGGTTATGACGGCGTGGGGTGGTATGCGGTGCACCACGCCTATGGCGGCCCCGCCGCCTATCAACGGTTCGTCCAGGCCTGCCACGTTCGTGGGCTCGGTGTGATCCAGGACGTCGTCTATAACCACCTCGGGCCGTCGGGCAACTACCTGCCCCGCTTCGGGCCCTATCTCAATGAGGGCATGGAAAGCCCGTGGGGGACAGCGATCAACCTCGATTCGGAGGACTCCGATGAGGTGCGGCGCTACATCATTGACAACGCGCTCATGTGGCTGCGGGACTTCCACGTCGACGGGCTGCGCCTCGATGCCGTGCATGCCCTGGTCGACCGGCGGGCGGAGCACGTCCTGGAGGAGCTGTCGACTGAGGTCGACGCCCTGAGCGCCTTCCTCGGCCGGCCACTGACCCTGATCGCCGAGTCGGATGAGAACAACCCCCGGCTCATCACCCCGCGAGAAGCGGGTGGATATGGGCTCGCCGCGCAGTGGAGCGACGACTTCCATCACGCGTTGTTGGCGAACTTGACCGGTGACTCAAGCGGCTATTACGCGGATTTTGCATCCCTGGATGCTTTGTCCAAGGTGTTTGAAACCGGCTTCTTCCATGACGGCACCATTTCGTCATTCCGCGGGCGGCGACACGGACGCCAGTTGGACACGAACCGGACGCTGACCTGGCGACTCGTCGTTTGCTCCGACAACCACGACCAGATCGGCAATCGGGCCGACGGCCGACGGCTCTCGAAGTCACACACCACCGATGAACTGATCATCGCCGCCGCCCTGATCCTGCTGGGTCCGTGCACGCCGATGATCTTCATGGGGGAGGAGTGGGGAGCTTCGACCCCGTTCATGTTCTTCACCTCTCACCCCGAGCCTGAGCTGGCGGCGGCCGTCACCAAGGGGCGACTCGCTGAGTTCGCCAAGATGGAGTGGGGTGACGTCGTGGTCCCCGATCCCCAGGCCGAAGACACCTTCACCGATTCCATGCTGAATTGGTCCGAGGTGGCCGAGGGAGATCACGCGCGGCTGTTGCAGGTGAACAAGGACCTGATCAGGCTGCGTCGAACCTGGCCGGACCTCACCGATCCCCGCTTCGACTGGACATCGGCCGAGCACGACTCCGATGACCAGTGGTTCATGGTGATGCGGGGCGAATCGCTGTCGATCGTCGTGAACTTCGGTGCCGACGATGCCGTGGTGCCCCTCGAGGGGCCGTGCGAAACCCTGTTCGCGAACGGTGAGCTCTCGTTCGACATCGGTGCCCGGGTGCTGGGCGACGATTCAGACCGCAGCTCCGGTGTCCCCGCC
>JAUNUL010000034.1:8157-14095 GCA_030538175.1 Propionibacteriaceae bacterium
AGGGTCGCGATCACGTGCTGCGGATGGGGCCCAAGTCGGTGGCGTTGCTGCGCTTGATGGCCGATCCCAAGCCCGGTGGGTGATAGATCGCGGTCGCTGTGTCGGTGCCGTGACCTAGGGTGGTGACTGACCGCACACGGCAAAGGAGCCATCATGAGCGACAACGTCTATCGCACGATCGAGCTTGTCGGCACGAGCGCTGACGGCATCGACGAGGCCATCGAGAATGCGATCGGGCGGGCCTCGGAGAGCATCCCGCAGATCGGGTGGTTCGAGGTGACGCAGATCCGTGGCCATGTCGATGGCGGCAAGGTCGCGCACTATCAGGTGTCCCTGAAGGTCGGTCACCGGCTGGAGGGCGCTCCCGGCGCCCAGTGAGTCCCTTGGGTGTGATGCGGGTCTCACGGCAGATCGCCGGGATCGTGTTGCGCGGGGCCTTCTGAATGAGGTTAGCTTTGCCTAACTTAGTGTTGCCTCATCAGGGAGTCCCTCAATGAAGAGAATGGTCCGAACGCTGGCGGTCGCCGTCGCATCCTGTGTGCTCATGGCCGGCTGTGCCGGCGGGGGCACGACCGACCCGGCAAGCACGCCAGCGCCGGCGGGTGATGCTGAGGGTGCGCTGGTCATCTATTCGGGCCGCAGCGAAAAGCTCGTCTCACCGGTCCTCGAGCAGCTCGAGCAGGCGATCGGCCGTGATGTCGAGGTGCAGTACGCCGGCACCGCTGAGCTCGCCGCCAAGCTCATGGAGGAGGGCAACCGGTCCCCGGCCGATGTCTATTTCTCCCAGGATGCTGGCGCGCTCGGTGCTTTGAAGAAGGCCGACATGCTGGCCACGCTCGATCCAGCCACGGTCGAGGGCGTCGTGCCGGCCTTCGTCGATGGCGATCGGAAGTGGGTGGCGACCTCGGGTCGGGCCCGCGTGGTGGCGTACAACCCGGAGAAGGCTCCGGCGGGGGCGGACCTGAAGACCGTCGACGATCTGCTGAAGCCGGAGTTCAAGGGCCAGATCGGGTACGCCCCGACCAACGCCTCCTTCCAGTCGTTCGTGACCGCACTGCGCGTTGCGAAGGGTGAGGACGGCGCCAAGAAGTGGCTGGAGGATTTCAAGGCGCTTGAGCCGCGGTCCTATGCGAACAACAACGCTGCCCTCGAGGCCGTCGAGCGTGGTGAGGTCGGGCTGGGTCTGATCAACCACTACTACTGGCACAAGTTCGCCGAGGGGAAGAACCCGGACGAGGTGAAGTCCAAGCTCACCTATTTCCCTGCCAGTGATCCTGCCGGTCTGATCAACGTCGCCGGTGCGGCGGCCCTGGAGAGCTCCAAGCGCCCCGAGTCCGCCCAGAAGGCGGTCGCGTTCCTGGTGTCGCCGGCGGCCCAGGAATACTTCGCGAAGGACACTGCGGAATACCCGGTCCGAGCCGACGTCAAGCCGAGCTTCGACCTGGCTCCGCTCGACCTGTCCGCCGCCAGCAACATCGATCTGAACGATCTCGATTCGCTCGACAAGACCCAGGCGATGCTGCAGGCAGTCGGCATGATCTGAAAGCACTGATCCATCCCTCGGCCACGAAGCACCGCGATCACCACCACGCCGCGCATCCTCATCGCGGCGTCGGTGGTGGTCGCGGTGTTCTCGTTGCTGCCGTTGGCGTACCTGCTGATCCATGTCGCCACGGGCAACCGGCAAACGGTCATCAACACCCTCGCGAGCCCCCGCACGCTGGGGTTGCTGTGGAACAGCGCCTTCCTGGTCATCGCGGTCACCGGGTTTGCGATCCTGATCGGGGTCGGGCTGGCCTGGCTCACCGAGCGCACCGACCTGCCGGGTCGGTCCGTGTGGCGGATCGTCGGCGCGCTGCCCCTGGCGATGCCGAGCTATGTCGCGGCGTACGCCTGGATCTCCACCACCTCGCTGGAGGGCGCTTGGGGATCGGTGCTGGTGCTCACCGGCAGCACGTTTCCGTATGTCTATCTTTCCTCCGCCGCCGCCCTTCGTGGGGCCGGCGGAACCCTTGAAGAGGTCTCCGGCAGTCTCGGTCGCGGCCGCTGGACGACGTTCGCACGGGTGACTTGGCCGACAGTACGCCCGGGAGCTGCCGCGGGTGCATTGCTGGTCGCGACGTACGCCCTGTCTGACTTCGGATCCGTTGCCCTGATGCGGTTCGACGTGTTCACCCGGGCCGTGTTCATGTCCTATCGGGCGTCGTTCGATCGGCTGCCCGCGGCTGTGCTCGCATGCGTGCTCGTGGCGATGACGCTGCTGATCACGGTCGCAGAGATGCGTACCCGGTCCAAGGCGGCCTCGCTCGGATCAGCACAGGGACCGAAGCGCCCACCGCCCCCCCTGCCCCTTGGTGCGTGGCGCTGGCCTGCGGTCGGAGCCGTGGTGCTGGTCCTGGTGGTCAGCCTCGGCTATCCGGTCGCCGTTGTCGTCGGGTGGCTCGTCCGCGACCTTGCCACAGGGCTGCCCGCGGAGCTGCCGCTGGTCATCGGGCAAACCGTGCTCGTGTGTGCAATCGCTGCCGCCTGCGCGACCGTGACCGCTCTGCCGCTCGGCATCTATGCCGCCCGCTCGCGCTCCCGGCTGGCCAGGACGCTGCAGCACGTGGTCTATTTCGCGCATGGCCTGCCGGGGCTGGTCGTCGCGCTCGCGATGGTGTTCTTTGGGATTCGGTACGCCCGCGCGATCTATCAGGAGATCCCGTTGCTGGTGATCACCTATGTGCTGCTGCTGTTGCCGGCGGCGATGGGCGCGATCCGGGGGGCGGTGGTCGTGTCCTCACCGCGGATCGAGGACGCGGCCCGATCCTTGGGCGCCGGCACCGGGCTCGTGCTCCGACGGGTGACGCTGCCGCTGGCACTGCCGGGGATCTCGGCGGGGTTTGTGTTGGTGATGCTGAGCGCAATGAAGGAACTGCCGGCCACCCTGCTCCTGCGCCCGGCCGGGTTCGAGACACTTGCCACCCGGCTTTGGCTGCATACCGAGGAGTTGGCGTACGCCGAGGCCGCGCCCTATGCGCTCGGCCTGGTGTTGGTCGCCATCCTGCCCGCAGTGATGCTGGTGCGGGTCTCGCTGCCGAAGGTAAAGGACGCCGCGACAAGCCGCCGCGCCGGCATGTGGCGAGGATCACGTCCCACGAAGTCGACGCAGGACTTGTCGAGCGATTAAGGTGAGCCTAACCTTGCAATGAGGAGGGTTCATGAGCGTGGGACTGCTGGAGAGTGTTGACGTCCGAGGACAGGGCGTTGGCGCCGGTGCCGATCGCGCGGTCGAACCCGCCCTGGTGCTCGAGGGCTTGATCAAGAGCTTCGGTGCAACGCGAGCGGTCCGCTCGGTCAGCCTCCAGCTCGCCCCCGGTGAACTCCTTGCGATTCTCGGTCCCTCTGGCTGCGGCAAGTCCACCCTCCTGCGTCTGATCGCGGGTCTTGAGCGTCCGGATGCCGGCCGCGTCCTGCTCGGCGACCGCGACGTCACCGCCCGTCCTGCGCACAAACGTCGGATTGCGATGGTCCCCCAGGAAGGCGCCCTGTTCCCGCATCTGACCGTTGCTCAGAACGTGGCCTTCGGTCTCCCGGGTGCGGCGCGACTGTTCGGTCTGCGCCGAGCGGGGGAGCGCCCCGAGGTCCGTCGCCTGCTCGAACTGCTCCATATCGAGGACCTCGCCGACCGCATGCCGGCTCAGATCTCCGGTGGCCAGGCCCAGCGGGTCGCACTCGCCCGTGCGCTCGCCTGCGATCCGGAGCTCGTGCTGCTCGATGAACCATTCTCCGCGCTCGATGCCTCCCTGCGCCACCACGTGCGGACCGATATCCGGGCGACCTTGCGCCAACTCGGCGTCGCCGCCATCGTCGTGACCCACGACCAGGAAGAGGCGCTCTCGCTCGCTGATCGCGTCGCAGTCATGCAGGCCGGTCGGATCGTCCAGGTCGGGGCACCCGATGAGGTCTATCGCGCCCCTGCCGACAGCGGCATTGCACAGTTCGTCGGCAACGCCGTCGTCCTGCCCGGCCTCTGCGCCGCCGGCTGTGTCACCACGTGTCTCGGCGACATCGCCGTCACGGCCACCGATGGGGAGGGGCTGGTCATGCTCCGCCCGGAGCAGATCCTCGTGCTGCCACCGACGCCCGGCCTGCCGAGCGGTGAGGTCGAACAGGTGACGTTCTTCGGGCATGACGCCGACGTGCAGGTGCGTCTCGACTCCGGTGAATCTGTCGTCGCCCGCATCCAGGGTGACCTCCCGCGCGGGCGAGTGTCCCTGCAGGTCCGCGGGGCGGGCTGCTTCTATCCCTCCGCCTGATTCGGTCCGGCGTCGCGCCAGGTGTGGCCACAGGATCGGCAGCTCCAGTCGGGGTCATCTTCGCTGATCAAGCAGCCGCCAAGCTCGATGCGCCCCGTGCTGGCTGCCTCTGCGGCCTCGACAGTGGGATATCCCCTGACGATGGGCACCCCGGCCGCTTCGCCGCACTGGGGACAGGTTTGCAAGGGAGGCCAGGTGATCTTCTCGTTGCGTTTCGACATAGTCCCATCCTCACAGGCAGGTCTGACAGAACTTCTCACCTGACTCCGACGCATCGAGCGGGAAGGGATACGGGGGCTCGGCGCCGCAATTTCGCCACGTTCGGCTGCTGGTGTACGCTTGCGAAGTTGCCTTAGGTCTGTGCCCGCTCTCACGGGGACCTTTCCTGGGTGACTGATCCACAAAGTCCGTTCGACCAGGCCTTGGTCGGCCCTTGCCTCCGAGCAATCATGCGGGGTCGAGTGCTGCCCGGGGAACCGGTTCGACATACAGGAGAAATACATGATCCAGCAGGAGTCGCGACTCAAGGTCGCCGACAACACGGGCGCCAAGGAGATCTTGTGCATCCGCGTTCTCGGTGGCTCGGGTCGTCGTTACGCCGGCATCGGTGACACGATCGTGGCCACCGTGAAGGACGCGATCCCCGGCGGCAACGTCAAGAAGGGCGATGTCGTCAAGGCCGTTGTCGTGCGTACCGCCAAGGAACGTCGCCGTGCCGACGGTTCCTACATCAAGTTCGACGAGAACGCCGCCGTCATCCTCAAGACCGACGGTGAGCCGCGTGGCACCCGCATCTTCGGCCCGGTTGGCCGCGAGCTGCGCGAAAAGAAGTTCATGCGCATCGTGTCGTTGGCACCGGAGGTGATCTGACATGGCACAGCTCCATGTGAAGAAGGGTGACCGCGTCAAGGTCATCGCCGGCAAGGACAAGGGCACCGTCGGTGACATCATCGCCGTCGACCGTGAGCGTGAGCGCGTCACCGTCGAGGGTGTCAACATCATCAAGCGCCACAAGCGCGAACAGCCGACCGCGACCGGCAAGACCGAGGGCGGCATCATCGCGTCCGAGGCGCCGATCCACGTGTCCAACGTGCAGTTGGTCGTCAAGGTCGACGGTGAAGAGGTCGTGACCCGCGTGGGCTTCAAGCGTGAAGAAGTCACCAAGCGTCGCCCCGATGGTTCGGAATACCAGGCCTTCCGCTCTGTTCGCATCGCCCGCAAGACGGGGGAGGAGATCTGATGACCGAGACCATCGAGACCCAGGCGCCGGCCGAGCAGGCCGCCCCGCGCGAACTGCCGCGCCTCAAGCAGCGCTACCGCGAAGAGATCAAGCCGGCGCTGCTCGAGGAGTTCAAGTTCGAGAACGTCATGCAGATCCCCGGTCTGGTCAAGATCGTGGTGAACATGGGTGTTGGAGACGCCGCCCGTGACTCCAAGGTCATCGACGGCGCGGTCAAGGACCTCACCGCCATCACCGGCCAGAAGCCCAGCATCACCAAGGCCCGCAAGTCCATCGCGCAGTTCCGTCTGCGTGAGGGCCAGGCCATCGGCTGCCACGTCACCCTCCGCGGCGACCGCATGTGGGAGTTCGCCGACCGTCTGCTGACGCTGGCGCTGCCCCGAATCCGTGACTTCCGTGG
>JAUNUL010000035.1 GCA_030538175.1 Propionibacteriaceae bacterium
GGCGCCGTCCCGGGTCGCGGAGCATCCCGCAGTACGCCCGGCCGTCGCCGTGCTCGTCCTCGCCCTCGCCACCCTCGCCCTGCACACGGCCTGGGTCAGCCGGGTGGCCTGGCCGATCCTGCTGGTCGGTGCATTGCTGGGTCTGGGCTGCACGCTGTTGGCGCGCCGCATCGGCCTGAGCTTTGCGGTCACCCTCCTCATCGTGGTCACCGTGCCGCTGCTCGGGCTGGTCCTGTCCGGGCGTACCCAACAGCTGTCCCCGCTCGAGGCCATCACCGACAGCATCCCCATCCTGCTGACCTCCGCCTTTCCGGCACCGTTGACGCCAGTCCTGCTCGGACCAGGCTTGGCGCTGACCTGGCTGGCGGGGGCGCTGCTGGGGACCGGCCTGCAGGCGGGCCGATTCCTGATCCGCCCGCTGATCGTCGGAGCGGGGCTGCTGATCGCAGCGGCGCTGCTCACCGCCGGACGAGCCGATCGGTTCGGCTTGATCGGTTTCGGGATCGTCGCTGTCCTGGTGTGGCACTGGGCGCGTCGGATGGCGCCCGCCGGCGGATCGCTGGGTTCCGCGGTGCCCGCGGTCGGCATCGGTGCGCTCGCGTTGCTGCTGGCCCATGTGCCGCTCGGCACTCCGTTCCAGCCCCGCGATCTCGTCGAGTCGCCGGTGATTCACCTCGAGGAACCGAACCCATTGCCCTTGCTGGGTCAATGGGCCCGCAATCCCGATGGGGAGATCCTGCGCCGCAGCGGCCACACCGCACCGCTTCGGCTGGCGGTGTTGCCCGACTACGACGGTGTGAGCTTCGGGTCGAACTCGGTGTACCGTCAGGTCGGGACCACCGACCAACCAGACTTGCCGCCGGGCCGGTTCCAGGTCACCCTCGACGCAGCCGTGACGTGGCGCACGACCACCCGCTGGCTGCCCACGCCCGGCCAGCCGGTCTCGGTCGCGATGCCGAACAATCTCCCCGCCCCACTCGTCGACGTCGACACGGGGTCGCTGCTCCTGCAGGACCTGCCCCCGGATGGCGTGGTCAGCTATTCGGTCACCGGCCGCGTCGATGCCGCACGGCTCGCCGAGGTCGAGGGGGCGGATGTGGCGACCGAGCCGCGCTACCTCGCCGTGCCCGTCCTGCCACCGGAGTTCGTCGAGTACGCCCGTGAGGTCACTGACGGCGCCCAGAGCTACCTGCAGATCGCCCAGGCCTTGGAGACTGCCCTGGCCAGTGGCCGGGCCTTCGACGCGAATGCCCCGGGCGGATCCAGCCTCGGCCGATTGTCGGACTTCCTGTTCCTGCCCCGCGAGCGCGGCGGGCGGACGGGCACCTCCGAGCAGTTTGCGACGGCGTACGTCCTGCTCGCCCGCTCCGTCGGCCTGCCCTCGCGGGTGGTCGTCGGGTTCGGCGACGGTGAACCCTTGGCGGACAACCCGGACGTACGCGTGGTGCGTGGTCGGGACGCGCTGGCGTGGCCGGAGGTCTATTTCAGCGGCTATGGCTGGGTCGCATTCGACCCCACCCCCAACCCCGAAGGTTCGCAGACCCAGCGTCCGGGGCGGCTGCCACCCCAGGCCGAACGCACCGAGGAGCCCACCCCGCCGCCGCTGCCACCGCCCCCACCGCCGAATCCCCCCGGACGTGCCGGGCAGGTCTTGTGGCCGTTGTTCGGGCTGCTGGTGCTGTTCGCCCCGATCGGTGTTCTTGCCTGGGCCCGGCGGCGACGGACGCGGGATCAGCAGGCCCAGGGGGTGATCGGCGCCTGGCGTCGGGTCGAGGACGCCATCGTGTTGGCCGGATTGCGCACTGACCGCACCCGCAGCGCCCCCGAACGGGCCGCCGCGCTCGGCGTACCCGAAGCAGTCACGCTCGCGAACCAGGCCGAGCAGGTCGCCTTCGGGCCTGCCGCTGACCTGCAGGTGCCGGTGGCCCAGACGGTTCCGGACCCCAGCCGATCGGCCCGGGGCTGGGACCTGGCCGAAGAGGTCGTACGCCAGCTCCGCGCCCCGGCAGCCCGTTGGCGGCGTGCGGTGTGGGCGATCAACCCGGCTGTTTGGCGGTCCCGTTCCCGACGCTGAGCGCCGGCGTACGCCCGGTGCGGAGTCGGTGGGGAATTCTCGTTTGCCCGACGCGCGGGCGGCGCGCAACGTACGATCACCAGCAGATGTATCGCACGGCGGGCGACTCTTGCGCCCGCATCCGATATCGGCGCAAAGGAGCACCGCATGCGGATCGTGATTATCGGCGGCCACGGCAGGGTGGCCCGCCTGCTCGCCCCGCTGCTCGTCAACGCGGGCCATCAGGTGGAAGCGTTGGTGCGCAGCGCGGACCATATCGACGAGGTCGAAGCTGCTGGGGCCGTCGCGCATCTTGCGGACTTGGAATGCCTCGACAAGGCGGCGATGGTCGACCTGTTTGCCGGTCACGAAGCTGTGGTGTGGTGCGTCGGTCCGACGCGCGACGATCCTGAGCGGACCATGTCGGTCGATCGGGACGCGGCGATCCGGTCGATCGACGCGGCAGCCGAAGCCGGCGTACAACGCTATGTGCTGGTCTCCCATTCCCGGACCGGGCGGCTGCCCGGCAGCCCGGGGGATCCACATGGACCGTATGCGGAGGCCATGGCAGCAGCGGATGCCCACCTGCGCAGCACCTGTCTCAACTGGACCATTCTCGGCCCGGGCGCCCTCACTGATCGGCCGGGCAACGGCATGCTCGAGGCCGGAGATCACGTGACGTGTGGGGACACCTCGCGCGCCAACGTCGCGCGGGTGATCCGTCAGGTGATCTGCAAGGACGACCTGGCGGGGGTCACGTTGAATTTCCGCGATGGCCACATGCCGATCGCCGAAGTGCTCCAGGTGACGACGATGGTGGCCGGCTGACGCTCAGCCGAACAGCTCGCTGCGGGTCGCCGTTAACGGTGCACGCACTCCCGGGCAGCACCCAATTGGCCACCGAGCGTCCCGATGACGGTGAAACAGATCTGATCCCATGACGGGTTGATCGTGGTCTGGGCAGTGCGCTCCGACGGCAGCACCCGGCGCTCGATCCGCACCTCATCATCCGGACTTGCGGTGACTCCCCAGCTGAAGCCATCCGGCTCGACAATCGCGCGCTGCCACGTGGCAGTAGCGATATTGCCCTCCAGCGTGACCCGCAGGTTGCGCGGCGCGAGATCCGGGTTGTGCGGATCCAGGGTCGGGCCCGGGGTAGTGGGGGCGGCGGGGGCGGGCGTCGGCGTGGGCGGGTTCGCAACCACCTCCGGCGGTGTGCGGTTGACCACCAGAGCGCCGATGACCACGACCAGCACCCCGACCAACAACCCCGCCGTGAGCATCGTCCACCGGGAGATCCACCGCTTCGGCCCATCAGGGCCGGGCTCCGTCGACTCTGCTCGGGCCAGCTCTCCGTCGGCTGGTACGCCGGCCCGCGCGCTGCCCAGCCGCAGGGTGGTCAAGTCATCGGGGTCGACCACCTGCCCGGCCGCGACACCCCAACCGGCGTCGGCGGCGGGGCTCACGAACATGGGCCGACCGTGTGCGGCCGCGGTGCCCAACCCCTCGCCGGCGCTATTCCCGCTGATGTCGACACCGGCATCGGCAGACCGTGGTGACTGGGCCGAGAGTGGGGGCAGCGCCAGGAGCAGGTCGCGTACTTCTCCTGCCGTGCGCGGACGCTCGGCCGGGTCCTTGCGCAGGCAACGATCGATGAGGGCCTGCAGTCCGGGCGGCACGTCAGGCCGGTTCAGCCGGCGTGGCTCATCGACCCGGACCCGGCGGATATAGGCCAAGGCGGAATCCGGCTCCGCCGTGCCCGTGCTGAACGGCGGCTGGCCATCCAACAAGTGGAACATGGTCGCACCGAGAGAGAACACGTCGTCGGTTTCGGCGGGTGGCAGCCCGTCGAGCACCTGGGGGGACGCGTGTCGATAGGAGAAGCGGTCGGAGCTTGAGGTGTGCGCCGAGTCGATGAGGCGGGCGATGCCGAAGTCTGCCAACACATAGGACGTTGGCAGCACCAGGATGTTCTGGGGTTTCACGTCACGATGGAGCACCCCGTCGCCGTGGGCGAAGTCGAGTGCATCCGCGATCACGGTGCCGACCCGGACCACCTCGTCGGCACTCAGCGGTCCCGAATGGGACAGCCGTCGGTCCAAGGACCCGAGCTCGTAGTACTCCATGACAATGCAGGGCCGGCCCAGGCTGCTCGTGCCGATCTGGATGACCTTGGCGATGTTGGGGTGCCTGCGGCCGAGTGCCACCATCAGGCGGATCTCGCGCTGGAAGCGGCGGACGGACTCATCGTCGCTGAGCGTCAGCACCTTGATTGCGACCTCACGACCCAGGGAATCCTGAATCGCGCGATAGACGATCGCGTCCCCGCCGCGCCCGATCTCATGCCAGTCGGAGAACCCGTCGAGGGTCTCCGCGGCCGGGCCCGGAGTGCCGGTGCCACCGAAGGGCCTCCGGAGGGGATCGAGGCTGTCGGTCACTCGGCTCCTTGCTCTCATCAATCGTTCAGACAAGTGTGCCTCAGTTCCACCAGTACGCGAGCAGAGCACCCGTCAGGTGATCAGTCCAAGGCTGAGAAATGATCGAGTTCGACGTAGCCGAAAAAAAGACCTACACTCCTTGTCTTGGTGGTGGGCCTCTGTTGAGGCGTGTCCACCGGACGGCAATAGCTCAACTGGCAGAGCATCGGTCTCCAAAACCGAAGGTTGGGGGTTCAAGTCCCTCTTGCCGTGCTGAAGACCCGACGCGTTCTCCTTGCTCGCTGATCGGCAGTCAGCGGAAAGCAATCCGGCAACGAGACAACGAGGCGACAACGAAGGATCCAACCAGTGGCAGACGAGAAGATCCCCGGTTCGTCCGACGAATCAGGCGAGCCGACACCCACTGAAGGCAACGAAGTCGCAGACCAGCAGGGCCCCGATAGCGAGGTGCCCGCTGAACTCACCGCGGATGCGGAGATTGACGATCCGCGCGATACCCCTGACGACGACTATGTCGACGACCCGGCGACCCCGGATATCAACGAGGCAAAGCTGGATCGCGCGACCGACGAAGTCGCAGCGGATGACGACGCCGTCCCGGTCGACCCTGCTCCGCGCCGCCGCCCCCGGGCATCCCGGCCGGTCCGACGGACGCAGGATGCGGCAGCCGCCGAGGCCAGCGCGGGTGCCGAGAGCGAACCCGAGGCGGCTGACGAGTTGGAGTCGGTCGCAGCGACCCGCCCCGGAGCCGGCCGTGTGCGGAGCACCGCCCCGGTGCGTCGCGAACGGGCCAACACCGACAGTGACGCCGACCAGCGGACCACGCCTGCACGATTCGTGGCCCAGTCAATCGGTGAACTCCGCAAGGTGGTCTGGCCCACCGGCACGCAGGTCCAGCAATATTTCGTCGTCGTGCTGGTCTTCGTCCTGTTCATCATGACCATCGTCAGCCTCTTGGATCTCGGCTTCGGCTGGTTGATCCTTAGACTGTTCGGCTGACAACGACCTGGAGGCACCCTGTGAGCGATCACGAGCAAGAATTCGACCCCGCCGAATCCGGCGACGGCGACGAGGTGACCGTCGAGAGCCTGCTGGCCGATCTCGAATCCGATATGGCCGACGAGGACGATATCGAGATCGATTTCGGTTCGGACGAGGCTGCTGCCGAGCCCGAGGACACCGAGCTCAACCTGGACTTCGGCGATGATGATGAGGCGGATGCCGCCCCCGAGGTGGAGATCGACTTCGGTCCCGAGGCTGACGGCGAGAGCGCGGATGACGACATCGCGGTTGATGATGCCGACGAATCCGACCAGACCACCGATGAGGCCGTCGAGAAGGCCCTCGAAGAGTTGCGTGCGGAGCTTCGGGCCAAGCCGGGGGAGTGGTATGTGGTGCATACCTATTCCGGCATGGAGAAGCGCGTGAAGCAGAACCTGGAGTCCCGCGCGCAGTCGCTGAACATGGAGGACTTCATCTTCGAGGTCCGCGTGCCGACCGAGGAAGCCGTGGAGATCCGCAACGGCAACCGCAAGACCGTGACCCGCACCGTGCTGCCCGGCTATGTTCTGGTCTGCATGGACATGACCGATGAGTCGTGGGCCACGGTTCGCCACACCCCGTCGGTGACCGGATTCGTGGGCCACGCGACGCAGCCCGTGACGCTCAGCATGGCCGAGGTCGAGCAGATGCTGGCCCCCGCGGTGATTGCTGCGGCCACCGCCAAGGTCGAGCCGGCCAAGCAGGCCCGTCGCAAGAAGATCGAGGTCGCCGACTTTGCGGTGGGTGACTCCGTTCTCATCACCGACGGTCCGTTCGCCGGTGTGCACGCCTCGATCACCGAGATCAATGCCAACAGCCAGCGACTCAAGGCTCTCGTCGACTTCATGGGTCGCGAAACCCCCGTCGACCTCACCTTCGCCCAAGTCGAAAAGGTCTGATTCGTGCACTGGTGACCTGATGCACCAGACGCATCAGGTCACCAGCGCCCACCCCACCACCCCATTGTGGGTGGGGGTGGGCCGGGACCGATCATGCGCCGATTTGGTGAAAGACTGATCGGCGGGTGAAAATAAGATCTTGGGCTCAGCCAGCCCGTGCGTACGCATGCCTGCACGCGCACATCCATCACAACCACAGAGGACCCGAACATGCCTCCCAAGAAGAAAGTAGCGGCGCTCGTCAAGGTCGCCCTCAACGCCGGCGCCGCCACCCCGGCGCCCCCGGTCGGCACCGCGCTCGGCCCGCACGGCGTCAACATCATGGACTTCTGCAAGCAGTACAACGCTGCGACCGAAGCCATGCGCGGCAACGTGATCCCGGTCGAGATCACGATCTATGAGGACCGCACCTTCAGCTTCATCACCAAGACCCCGCCCGCAGCGGAGCTGATCAAGAAGGCCGCCGGCGTGAAGGGTGGCTCGGCCGCCCCGCACAAGGACAAGGTCGGCAAGATCACCCGCGACCAGGTCAAGGAAATCGCCGAGACCAAGATGCCGGACCTCAACGCCAACGACGTCGAGGCTGCCATGAAGATCGTCGAGGGCACTGCCCGGTCGATGGGTGTCACCGTCGAGGGCTGACCCCTCGGCTTCGCACCGATCCGGCGGCTCCGTCCGCCACCCCCAACCGTGGGAGGGGAGCGCTAGCCCCGCACCACGACTGACCAGCACGACATGAACGCAAAGGAAGTCAGACATGCAGCGCAGCAAGGCCTATCGCGCGGCCGCTGAGAAGCAGACCGCCGACAAGTTGTACACCCCGACCGAGGCTGTCGCCCTCATCAAGGAGAACGTCTCCGCCAAGTTCGACGAGACCGTCGACGTGGCCATGCGTCTCGGGGTCGACCCTCGCAAGGCGGACCAGATGGTGCGTGGCACCGTCAACCTCCCCCACGGCACTGGCAAGACGGCACGGGTCCTCGTCTTCGCCACCGGTGAAAAGGCTGAGCAGGCGCTCGCCGCCGGCGCCGATGAGGTGGGCTCCGACGAGCTGATCGCGAAGGTCCAGGGTGGCTACCTGGACTTCGACGCCGTCGTCGCCACCCCCGATCTGATGGGCAAGGTCGGCCGTCTGGGCCGCGTCCTCGGACCGCGTGGCCTGATGCCGAACCCCAAGACCGGCACCGTCACCCCGGATGTGGCCAAGGCCGTCACCGACATCAAGGGCGGCAAGATCGAGTTCCGTGTCGACCGGCACGCCAACCTGCACTTCCTGATCGGCAAGGCATCGTTCTCGCCCGAGCAGCTGCAGGACAACTATTTCGCGGCTCTCGATGAGGTCCTGCGACTCAAGCCGTCCAGCTCCAAGGGCCGCTACATCAAGAAGATCACCTTCTCCTCGACCATGGGCCCCGGCGTCCAGGTTGACCCCGCCAAGGTGAAGGCGGACACTGCGGAAGCCTGATCGCTTCTTCAAGCACCAAGAGCAGCGTCGTGGGATGGCCAGCCATCCCGCGGCGCTGTTCGCCGTTCCGGCGCGTGGCGACACTTGCGGCTTCGTCGCGGGACATCAGGCGTTAACGAGTCGTTCACCGCTGCGTTGCCTTTCCCTGGCCGGCCAGACCCCGGGGTTGTCGACACTGGAGTCGTGGAACGTTCAACTCTCCGCAGGCCGCGCCGGTTGCTCTTCCTTGCGGCTTTGTTGTCGCTGGTTCTCGGTCTCAGCGCCTGCATCGGTGTTTCCAGCGACTCTGGTTCCATCCCCGGCCAGGGGCCTGACCGAAGCTCGGGGGCCAACACCGGAGGATCCGGCGAAACCCTGCGGATCGTTGCGGGCTCCGAGCAGCGCGCCGTTCTTGATCGGGTCGTCCTGCCGTGGTGCGAGGCGAACAACTATCGGTGCAGTTATGACCTGCTCGGCTCGGTCGACCAGGCACGCCTGTTGCAGTCCGGCAGCAAGGACTACGACGCTTACTGGTTCGCCTCGAGTGTCTTCGCCCAGATGGGCAACGACCGCAGCCAACTGAACCACATCCGGCCAATGTTCCTCACCCCGACTGTGTTCGCCGGCTGGAAGCCGACGATGGAACGTTGGGGCCTCGTCGGCCGCACCGACGTCACCGTCGCCGATGTGATCCGGATCGCCGAGGACCCGGACAACGCCGTGTGGGCGACCAACCCGACGCAGTCGAACTCTGGTGCCACCACGTTCTTCGCATTCCTCAACCACTTCGCCGGCAACGGCCCCGGTCGGCCGCTCACCCCAGCCCAACTCGACAGCCCGCAGGTCGAGCAGGGGATCACCACCTTCACCCGGGCCATGGAGCGAACCCCTCCGTCGACCGGCACGATGATGACCGAGTGCTTGGCCAATGCCGAGGCCTGCGATGCGATGTTCACGTATGAGGACCTCGTCATCGAGCACAATCAGGAGCTCGTCGCCCAAGGCCGCGATCCGCTTTATGTCGTGTATCCGACCGGCGCTCTCGCCATCAGCGACGCTCCACTCGGCTTTCTCCCGGGTGGCGAACCTGGTCGGGAAGGCGCGTTCCTCGCTTTGCAGGATTACCTGTTGAACGATCAAGATGCCCGCCAGCAGCTGCTGGGCCTGGGGCGGCGTCCTGCGGACTCTGTCGGGCTCGCGATGAACTCCCCGGATCTGGCCGTATTCAACCCTGATTGGGGCGTACGCACTGACATCCGCGAGCGCGGCGTGACCTTTCCGGCTGGTCCGGTGATCACCGAGGCTCTCAACCGGTACAACACTCGCTATCGCCGACCGGTCGACATCTATTACTGCCTCGATGGTTCCGGATCCATGCGCGGCAATGGTTGGGACGGCGTCAAGCGGGCCGGGCAGGAGATCTTCGATCCCGAGCGTGCGCAGGTGAACCTGCTGCAGTCCGGCCCGGGTGATGTCACCACCGTCCAGATCTTCCACGATGGCACCGCCGCAGGGCCCTGGCGGGTGACCGGCAGTGAGCCCGGAGAGTTCACCAAGCTCGTGGACCAGATCAACGGCTATGCCCCTGATGGGGGCACGAACCTCTATGCATGCCTGACCACGGCGGTTGGCGCCCAGGCGAACGCCGGGGATCGCAAGCGCCTGATCGTGGCCATGACCGATGGACGGTCCCAGAACGAAGGTGCCGCACCCGACACGATCGCCCGCGTCCGCGCCGCGGGTACGCCGGTGATTGCGATCGCGTTCGGGGATGCCGACCCGACCCAGCTCGCGCCGCTGGCCGAGCAGACCGGAGGATCGCTCGTTGAGAGCGATGACCTGGTCTCGGCCCTGCGGCTGGCGGCGGGCTATCGATGAGCGAGGGGGAGTGCTGACCAAGCAGTACGCGGGGCCGGTGGCGATCGCCACCGCTGTGGTCGTCTATGTCGGGTTCTTCGTGCTGCTGCTCGGCAGTGGCCCCGCAGTTCAACTGTTCGTTCCCGCCGGCTTCTCGCTCGCGGCCGCTCTGGGCGTGTGGCTGTTGGCCGGGCGTACGCGGGCTGAGCATGCGAGCGCGTCCGTGGACCTGGCCCGGGAGCAGGTCGAGGAGACCACCCGCCTGCTGGACGCGACGGTGGCCGCCGCCAAGCATGTCCGCAGCCCTGAACTGCGGGCCCGGGTGGCGGATGCGCGCCGACAGGTGCCTGCTCTCCTGCAGCGTGTCGAGGACACCCAGCCGGCGGATCTCCTTCGCTCGGTCGCCGTCTTCCGTCCGCACGTGGAGGGTCTGCGCGAAGCGGTGACCCGGTTCGCCACGATCGAGGCGGACCCGACCTATTTCGCCGACGGCGCTCAACAACTCGCCGACGGACTTGCGGCCGTCCAGCAGTTCAACGACTTCACTGCCGAGGCCACCCGATTGGTCAATCAGCGCGCCCTGCCGGCGTACCGCGCCCATCTCAAGAGCGCAACGTCGTCGGGGCTGCCCGAACTGAAAGGTCAGGGATGAATCGCACCCTCCGCTTCGCCATCGGTCTGGCTCTCGTGCTCGCAGTCCTGATCGGCGGTGGCTATGTGGTCATGCAGCAGCTGGACCGGTCGCCCACCGCCAAGGCGGTCACGGTCTCGTGTGTCGGCGGTTCGGAGAAGACCCAATTCATGCGGGACTCCGAGGTTGTGGCGATCCTGGCTGACGACTACGGCATCACCGTGCACTGGTCCGCCATGGGCAGCTACGACCAGGTGCTCATGTCGGGCAGTGAGATCAAGGCGCGGGAGGTGAACTGCCTCTGGCCCTCGAGCGGGTCGGCCCGCAACGTCTTTGAAGCCCAGCGCGCTGCGACCTTCCCCGAATATCGCGCCGAGACGCTGCTGCAGTCGCCCGAAGTTCTGTACGCCGGCCCCGCGGGCACTGACGCTCTCGTGCGGGCGGGACTGGTGGTCCGCAATGGCCACCTCTATTCGATGCCGGACCTGCGGAGGTTCCTGTTGGACTTCCAGGTGCCCGGGCGCACCTGGGAGGAGATCGGTGCCGCCGGTCTCAAGGGGCCGATGAGCATCAGTTCGACCGATCCGGTGCGATCCAATTCGGGGTTCACCTTGGCCCAGCTCCAACTGATCATGGTTGCGACTCCGGATGCGCGCCAGCCGACGATCGACCAGGCGCGGGCTGCCCTGCCGACAATGCGGGGGATCTATGACGCCCAGGGTCTGCAGGCGGCCACGTCCGAATATGGCTTCCAGCAGTGGCTCACCCAGGGTGGGGAGTACGCCTCGCCCCTGTTCGCCGGCTATGAGAACCAGATCATCCAGCAGGTCACCAATGGGGCGAACGGGGACCGGTTCCTGACGGATGTGAGGATGATCTATCCCGAGCCCACCATCTATTCCGATCATCCGATGCTGGCGCTGGATGCCGATGCCGGTCGTCTGCTCGAGGCGATGAAGGATGAGCGCATCCAGCGCATCGCCTGGCAGCGATTCGGCTTCCGGTCCGCCATCAATAGCGATTGGAGCAGGGTCGGTGACTTCGACCCGCTGCCGCTGGCGACGCGGTTCCCGGTGGTGTCGGCGCCGAGTTCGGAGGTCACGCTGGCGCTGCTGACCTGCCTGCAGGACCGGTCCCAGTGTCGGTGAGCGGCAACCGTGTGTCCCGCAATCGACGGTGAAGCACGCAATTCGGCCTAGGGTGTCTGCGGGTATCTCGCCAGCTGGTATGGACCGATGGTCAGTTTCTTGTACTGCGGGATAGGTCGCGTTCGTCGGTCACTCGGCCGGTGGGCGGGGATTTTGCGTACGCCGCTCCGGTGGCCTAGACTCGCTCGCGCCGAAGACCGCTGGTTGACCGGGCATTGCCCGATCCGAAGTTCCACAGTTTGTGGGGGCCCGCGCAGGTGACACGCAAGCTGCTGGGAGGATCGCGTCCGCGCGCCCCAACCGAAGCCCCGAGTGCATCTGCGCTCCGGGGCTTTTTTCGTTCCCGCGGGATTCGGCAGGCCACCACTGTGGTGGCCACCAGGAGAAGTGGGAAGGAGCACCATGGCAAGGCCGGACAAGGCAGCTGCGGTGGCCGAGTTGGCGGACCAGTTCACCAACTCCCAGGCTGCTGTGCTGACCGAGTATCGCGGACTTTCCGTGGCGTCCCTCAAGGAGCTGCGTCGCAGCCTCGGCGAGGACGCCACCTATGCCGTGACGAAGAACACTCTGACCCAGATCGCGGCCAAGAATGCGGGCATCGAGGGGCTTGATGAGCACCTCGTCGGCCCCACGGCGATCGCTTTCATCACCGGCGACATCGCCGCGGTGGCGAAGGGTCTGAAGAACTTCAGCAAGGACAACCCGCTTCTGGTCATCAAGGGCGGCGTCATGGAGGGCAAGCTCCTCGACGCCGAAGGCGTGAAGAAGCTCGCGGATCTCGAATCCCGCGAGGTGCTGCTGGCCAAGCTGGCCGGCGGCATGAAGGCCAACCTCAGCAAGGCCGCTTTCGTCCTTGCTGCCCCGGCCGGCAAGCTCGCGCGCGCACTGGGTGCGCTGGAGCAGGCTGCGCAGGAGGATCCCAGCAAGATCGGCGGCGCCGGTGTTGCGGACCAGAAGCCCGAGAACGTGTCGGCCGAGGCCGGCGAACCCGAGGCAGCGCCCGCTGCAGAGGGCACCGAAGAATCCGCAGCCACGGCTGCCGACTCCGCAGCCAGCGCTGCGGAAGAGAACTGAGAAAGGACGCCCCATCATGGCGAAGCTGAGCAACGACGAGCTCCTTGATGCCTTCAAGGAAATGACCCTGATCGAGCTCTCCGAGTTCGTGAAGCTCTTTGAGGAGACCTTCGACGTCACCGCTGCCGCTCCGGTGGCCGTGGCTGCTGCCGCTCCGGGTGCCGCTGGCGGCGACGCCGGTGGCGACGCTGCCGAGGAGAAGGACGCGTTCGACGTCATCCTCGAGTCCGCTGGCGACAAGAAGATCCAGGTCATCAAGGAGGTGCGCGCCCTCACCTCGCTCGGCCTGAAGGAGGCCAAGGAGCTGGTGGAGGCCGCGCCGAAGGCTGTTCTGGAGAACGCCAAGAAGGACGAGGCCGAGGCCGCCAAGGAGAAGCTCGAGGCTGCGGGTGCCACCGTCAGCGTCAAGTGATCGCGATTTGATCCGGTCATAGGGTGGGGTGTGCCCCACTCGTGACCTGTGCAGCCGGGTTCCCTTCAGGGGGCCCGGCTGCTGCAATTCCGGAGCCTGAAAACCCATCCGTCCAATCTCTGGGCACCCTGGGTCAATCCTAGGGTATTCCCGGGTGTGGCCAGGGTGGCTTACAGGCAGAGTGTGGACGTATATCCGGCCGCAATCCGGCGTGCCGGACAGTGACAGAGTCGCCACTGGAGGGCTACATGACTGCGCACACCGATCTGGACCAGCTCCTCATCGAGGATCACGAGAACGGCATTTTCCGCGCCAATCGTTCTATCTTCACCAACGAAGAGCTCTACGAACTCGAGATGAAGCACATCTTCGAGGGCAACTGGATCTACCTGGCCCATGAGAGCCAGATCCCCAACCCCGGCGACTACTTCACCACTTGGATGGGACGCCAGCCGGTCGTCATCACCCGGTCCAAGGACGGCACGCTCAACGCGATGATCAACTCGTGCTCGCACCGCGCCGCGATGCTGTGCCGCCGCAAGACCGACAACCGCATGACCTTCACCTGCCCGTTCCACGGCTGGACCTTCCGCAACGACGGCAAGCTCCTCAAGGTCAAGGATCCGGACGGCGCCGGCTATCCCGACAGCTTCAACGTCGATGGCTCGCACGACCTGACCCACGTCGCCAAGTTCGACTCCTATCGCGGCTTCCTCTTCGGCTCGCTGAACCCCGATGTCCTGACGCTGGAAGAGCACCTGGGTGACTCCACGAAGGTCATCGACCTGCTGGTCGACCAGTCCCCGGAGGGCCTCGAGGTCCTGCGTGGTGCGTCCACCTACACCTATGACGGCAACTGGAAGGTTCAGGCCGAGAACGGTGCCGACGGTTACCACGTGACCGCGGTGCACTGGAACTACGCCGCCACCACCGCTCGTCGTGGCATGGGTGAGTCCAAGAACACCACCAAGACCCTCGACGCCGGCTCCTGGGGCAAGCAGGGTGGCGGCTACTGGTCCTTCCCGCACGGTCACCTGTGC
>JAUNUL010000036.1 GCA_030538175.1 Propionibacteriaceae bacterium
TATCCCCACGCCCCGATGCGCCAGGTCCACCGCTGTGACCAGAAGCCACCGCCAGCCATTGCGGTCAGCCGACCAGGGCCCACCCGAGGGCGAAGGCGCCCACGCCCAGGGCGAGCGTCACCACCACGCTGGTGACCGCCGTCCCCCAGGCGCGTCGGCTGATCAGTGCATACGTGTCATAAGAAAAGGTGGAAAAGGTCGTGAGCGCCCCGCAGAAGCCGGTCCCGAGCAGTGGCAGGAACCAGCCCGCCAGCGCCCCCGCGTACACCGCGTGAGCAACCAGCCCCAACACCAACGCGCCGACAATGTTTACGAACATGGTGCCGAGCGGCCAACGGTCCCCAGCGAGTCGCTTGATCTCGCCATCGATCCAGAACCGCGCCGGCGCCCCGATCGCACCACCCAACGCCACCAGCGCCGCGGTCACCAGTTCTGCCGCCATCAGCCATTCACCCGCCCCGCCTTCACAAGCCCTTCCGTCACCATCCAGTCACCCGCCCCGCCTTCACGAGTCCTTCCGGGCCCGGAGGGCGCGTGTGGTTGCTATGCCCCCGGTGATCCCGAGTACACCGGCAAGCACGGACGTCACCGCGTACGCGATCGCGAGCACCATCCGACCGTCGGCCAACAGGTGATGGACCTCCAGCGCGAAAGCGGAGAAGGTCGTGTACCCGCCACAGACCCCAGCCCCCCAGAACGGTCGGAGGAAGCGGGAACCGGGGCGTACTTCCAGGGCGATCACCAGCACCACCCCCAGCGCCACCGCCCCGGTGACGTTGGCGAGGAACGTCGCCCAGGGCCAACCGCCGTACGCCGACACGCCCGAGCTGAGCCCCCAACGCAACAGGCTGCCCAATGCGCCCCCGGCCGACACGGCGCCGAGAATCGGCCAGGTAACCCGCGGTATGTCGTTCATAAGACCTCGCTTCCGTGCGAGAGGGTGGGGATGAAGGTACGCCGGGTCTTCGCGACGGCTCGCCGGGGCTTCCAAAACCGGACATCGGGTGTTGTGGCCGGACAATAGGATTTAGGGTGGCGAGTTGGGGCCGTCGGACACGTGCGCCCCGTGACCAAAGCAGAGGTGGACTACGTGGGGTTCCTGGACCGTCTGGAGAAGGCGATCGAGAGTGCCGTCAGCGGCGTTTTCGCGCGCGCTTTCAAGGGCGATGTCGAGCCGCTGGAGATCGCGGCCCGCCTGCAGAAGGAACTGGACGCCGAGGCCAAGCTGCTGTCCCGGGACCGCAAGCTCGTGCCGAACGAGTTCTTCATCAACCTGTCCGAGCACGACTACAACATCCTGGAACCGTATGGTCGCAAGACCACCGACATGATTCTTCCGGAACTGCGTTCCCACGCCCAGAACATGGGCTACATCTTCAACGGCCCGTTGGAGATCCACTATGAGATGGTGCCCGAGCTGCCCACCGGCAAGTTCACGGTGGAATCCCGGGCCGTCGCCGGTGTGGAACAGGATGAGAAACAGCGCGGGGCCGGCCGCCGCGCACGCATGGTGATCGAGGTGAACGGTGTGCGCCACCCGCTGGTCCCACCCGGCATCGTCATCGGCCGCGGCACCGAGGCGGATCTGCGCATCCACGACCCCGGTGTGTCCCGCCGGCATGCCGAGATCAAGGTGACCGGGTTGGGCTTCGACCTGGAATACGAGATCGTCGACCTCGGCGCCCGCAATGGCATGACCGTCGACGGCCGAAAGGTCACCCAGGCCGTCCTCACCGACGGCAGCAGGATCGAGATCGGCTCCACCAAGATGTTGGTGCACGCCCCGTCGGGGCGCTGATCACCTGATGTCCGCCATCGCCGTCACCCTGCTGAAGGTCCTCTTCCTTGCGTTGCTCTGGGCCTTCGTCCTGACGTGCGCGGGCATCATCAAGACCGACCTGTTCGGCCGCCGCGTGCCTGCCTCCGAGCTGCCGCGGGACCTGGAAAGGCCGAAGCGGCGCCGACGCAGCAAACCCAAGAAGGGCCAGCCCTCGAAGCTCGCCATCATCAACGGGGAACAGGTCGGCATATCGGCGCATCTGTCCGAGGCACCGATTCGCATCGGTCGCAGCGCTGACGCACAGATCATCCTGGATGACGACTATGTCTCCACCCGCCACGCGCAGGTCCTCGCCGACGATGCCGGTGGGTGGTATGTGGAGGATCTCGGCTCCACCAACGGCACCTACGTCAACGGTCAGCGCATCACGCTGCCGACCACGATCACCCTGGCCGATACCGTGCGGATCGGGCGTACCCAACTGAAGCTGGAAGCCTGACCCATGACCCTGCAGCTCCGCTATGCGGCGCACTCCGAAATCGGCCTGGTTCGCAAGAACAACCAGGACTCCGGTTATGCCTCGCCGCGCCTGCTGGTCATCGCCGACGGCATGGGCGGCGCAGCGGCCGGTGACCTCGCCTCCGCGGTCGCTGTGCAACAGCTCCGACGAGCCGACCGCGGCCCCGACGCCGAGCCGGTGCACGGCGAGGACATGCTGGAACTGCTGGCCGGTGCGCTGCACAACGCGAACGAGAAGATCGCCGACCTGGTCGCCGATGACCACCTGCTCGAGGGCATGGGGACCACGGTCAGCGCCGCGATGTTCGACGGGTCCCAACTCGGTGTGGTCCACATCGGCGACTCCCGCGCCTATCTGCAGCGTGATGACGAGATCATCCGCCTCACCCACGACCATTCCTGGGTGCAGTCGCTGGTCGATGACGGAAAACTGACGGCCGAGGAGGCCGCCTATCACCCGCACCGGTCGCTGCTGCTCAAGGTGCTCAACGGTCAGCCCCAGGCCGATCCGGATACTGCACTCGTGGACGTGCAGGCCGGTGACCGGCTCCTGCTGTGCTCCGACGGCCTGTGCGGGCTCGTCGAGGACGCCGAGTTGCTGGCGGCCCTGACCGGATCCGCTGATCTGCAGGATGTGCTCGATGTCCTGATCGATGCCGCCCATCGTGAAGGCGGCCTCGACAACATCACGATCATCCTGGCCGACGTGGAGGAAGCGGAGCCGCTGCCCCCAGCGGACCCGGACGCCACGGTTGCCCGGACGACCGCCGAGGCTGACGGCCCTGAGGATCCCGCAGGCGCTGAACAGCCGCCGACCTCCCCCGCTGCCGGGCCCCCAGCCGATGACGCCCGGATCGTGGGCGCCGCCACGGCCCGGACGGTGCCCGTCGTCCCGCCCCGGGACGAGGGCGAGCCGACGATCCGTCGCGACCGGGCTGAGCTCACTGCACCCGCCGACCCTGTCGATCCCGTTGACCCGCCCGCTGCGGAGGTCGACGAGGAGCAGATTCGGTACGCCCCCCGGTTGCGTCCGCGCGGTCGCGGCGTCCTGCGCGCGTTCCTGGTCTTCGTGCTCATCGGGGCGCTGCTGGGTGGCGGGCTGGGCGCCGGCTATGCCTGGTCCCGCACGCAGTATTTCGTTGGCCCGGCCTATGAGAACGTTGCGATCCACCGCGGTCTGGCGCAGAACGTGCTGGGCATCTCCCTGTCGAATGTCCACGAGATCCAGGAGATCCGGCTGGCAGACCTGCCCAGGGATTACCGCAATCGGGTGATTCGGACCATCCCCGCGCATTCGATCGATGAAGCCCGCACGACCGTCACCGAACTCAAGTCGGTCGCGGACCGCTGCATTGCCCAGCGCAAGGCCCGCGAAGAGGCGCTGCGCAATCCGCCGCCCGGCAGCCCCGAACCTGGACAACCCGCCGAGCCCGGCACCCCCGGCACACCCAGCGACCCGACCGCCAGCACCCAGCCTCCGGCGCCCCCGGAAACGACCGATCCAACCCAGCCCGCGAACCCGACCAATCCCGCGACGGTGGACCCCAACGAGGACTGCTGATGGGCTCCGCCGAGCAGGATGTCGTGATCGTCTATCGCAAGCGGCGCAACGTCGAACTCGCGATGGTCTTCTTCGCCGTGGCGATCGGCGTGGCCTCCTATGTCCTTGTCCAGCAGAATCTCTATGACGCTTTCCCGGACAACCTGCCGATCGTGGCCGGGCTATGGCTGGCCCTCGGGGTCGCCGCCCATCTCGCCGTGCGATGGCGAGCGCCCTATGCGGATCCGCTGATCCTGCCGGCTGTGCTCACCCTCAACGGGGTCGGGCTGGCGATGATCCACCGCATCGACCAGATCCCGGCGCCGGTCCGCACCGACGCAAGCACCCAGCTGATGTGGACCGCGCTGGGGGTCCTCATGTTCTCGCTCGTGCTGATCGTGGTCCGCGACCATCGGCCGTTGCAGGGGTACACCTACACGCTCTTCGTGGCCGGGCTCATCCTCATGCTGCTGCCCGCGCTGCCGTTCATCGGCCACGAGGTGTATGGGGCCCGGATCTGGATCAAGATCGGACCGATGACCTTCCAGCCTGCCGAGGTCGCCAAGTTGGTGCTCACGGTGGCGTTCGCGTCCTACATGGTCGAGAAGCGGGCGGCGTTGGCTATCGCGGGTCGGCGGTTCGCCGGCATCGACCTGCCACGTGCCCGGGACCTGGGCCCGATCGTGATGATGTGGGGAGCCAGCGTCCTGGTGTTGGTGTTCCAGACCGACCTCGGCACCTCGCTGCTGTTCTTCGGCCTGTTCGTGATGATGCTCTATGTCGCGACCGAGCGGCCAAGCTGGCCGATCCTGGGGACCGTCATGTTCTCGGGGCTGGCGTACGTGGGTTATCTCACCTTCGGCCATGTCCAACGCCGCGTGAACGCCTGGCTGGACCCGTTCTCCGACCTCGATCGCAACGGTCAGATCATCAACGCCCAGTTCGGGTTCGCCTGGGGCGGGCTCCTTGGGCGGGGCTGGGGTGAGGGTCGACCCGGGCTGACCACGTTCGCCAAGTCGGACTTCATCGCCGCGGCGATCGGCGAAGAACTCGGCACTGCCGGGTTGATGGCGATCGTCATGATCTACGCGTTCATCGTCGCCCGGGGGCTGCGGACCGCGCTAGCCGCCAAGGATCCGTTCGGCAAGCTGCTCGCCAGCGGCCTCAGCTTCGTCTTCGCCCTGCAGGTCTTCCTGATCATCGGCGGCGTCACCCGACTGCTGCCCCTCACCGGCCTGACGACGCCCTTCATGTCCCAGGGTGGATCGTCGTTGATCGCGAACTGGGTGTTGATGGGTTTGTTGATGATCATCTCCCACCAGGCCCGCAAGCCGGTGGCGCCGGTGGCTGAGGACAGTGGCTTGGAGAACGACGCCACCCAGTTGATCCGGGGTGGTAGCCGATGAACAAGCCCATCCGTCGGGTCGCGATCCTGGCGATCATCATGTTTGCGTTGCTGTTGGGCAACCAGACGTACACGATCGTCATGCGCCAGGACTCCCTCAACAACCACCCGACCAACCGGCGGACCCGCGACGAGGAGTTCGCCCAGGATCGCGGACCGATCATGGTCGGGCAGACCGAGATCGCCCAGACCGTCCCGTCGGAGGATCAGTTCAAGTTCCAGCGGACCTATCCCGACGGCAGGCTGTACGCCCAGATCACCGGCTACTACTCCTATGACCAGGGCCGCGCCGGGCTGGAGTCGAGCTATAACCGGGAGATGGCCGGGACCGCGGATTCCCAGTTCATGAACCGCTTCCTGGATTCCCTGACCGGTCAGGTCCCCACCGGCGCCTCGGTCGAGACGACCATCAACGCTGCGGCACAGCGAGCTGCGTACTCCGGGCTCGGCAACCGCAAGGGTGCGGTGGTCGCGATCGACCCGCGTACGGGTGCGATCCTGGCCCTGGCCAGTACGCCGAGTTACGACCCGAACCAGATCGCGAACCACGACCTGTCCGCGGCTCGGGAGACCTACGTCGCGCTCAACGAGGACCCGGACCGGCCCATGGCCAACCGAGCTGCCCGGGAGATCTATCCGCCCGGCTCGGTGTTCAAGCTCGTCACCGCGGCGGCCGCCCTGGAGAACGGGATGACCACCGAGACGCTGATCGATTCCCCCGCCAAACTGCGGCTACCCCAGACCAACACCGATCTGGGGAACCAGCTCGATTGCGGCGGGGAGCGGATCACCATCGAGCAGGCGCTGAAGGTGTCGTGCAATACGGCGTTCGCGAACATCGCGCTCACGCTCGGCGACGATGTGATGCGGGCGGAGGCCGAGAAGTTCGGGTTCGGGTCCCGACCGCTGCCCGAGCTCAACGCGGTCGCCAGCCGCTATCCCGACAACCCGGATCGGCCATCGACGGCCATGACCGGTATCGGCCAGCACGATGTGGCGACGACCCCGCTGCAGATGGCGATGGTGACCGCCGCGATCGCCAACGAGGGGCAGTTGTTCGAGCCACATCTGGTCGCCCGGATCCGCTCTGCGAACCTGAACGTGATCTCCACGACCCGGCCCACCGTGCAGTCCCAGCCCCTGCAGCGACACAATGCCAAGGCGCTGGCCGACATGATGGTGACGGTCGTCAACGAGGGCACCGGGTCGAACGCCCGGATCTCCGGACACACCGTGGGCGGCAAGACTGGCACCGCCCAGTCGGCGCCGGATCGCCCCCCTTATGCCTGGTTCACCAGCTATGCCCTGGATGATTCAGGCGAGCCAGTGGTTGCCGTCGCCGTCTTCGTCGAGGACGCGAACGTCGAGCGCAGTGAAGTGGGCGGCAACCGGGTCGCGGCACCGATCGCCAAGGCTGTGATGGAGGCCGTGCTGTGAGGACCAGCCCGTTCGACGATGACTGCAAGATGGTGAGCAATGGACACGCATAACGAACGGCCCGACCGCCTGCCCGAAGGGGACGACCCCAACCGCCTTCCCGAAGGGCAGGACCCCAACCGTCTCGCCGAGGGGGAACCCACCGAGCCGACGAGTGTTCCCCGCCGGGCCGCCGGGCCGGTCGATGAGGTGCCCGATGCGACCAGCGTGCGTGTCCCCGACGAGCCGCCGATGTACGCCGGTCCCCCACCCCATGACGACGAGGCGACCCGAGTCGCCCAGGCGGTCGTGGCCGATGAGCCGGAGGAGGCCGAGGCCGGTCGATTGCTCGGGGGGCGGTACCAGCTCGACCGGGTGATCGGTCGCGGCGGCATGGCGGAGGTCCACCGGGCGTACGACGTCCGATTGGGACGCTGGGTCGCGGTCAAGGAGCTCCGTGCGGACTTGGCGTCCGACAACACGTTCCAGGCCCGTTTCCGCCGGGAGGCCCAGTCCGCGGCCGGGCTGAACCACCCCAACATCGTCGCGGTCTATGACACCGGCGAGGAGTACGACCCGATCAGCAAGCTGCGGATCCCCTTCATCGTGATGGAGCTCGTCGAGGGACACACTCTGCGCGACATCCTCAAGGACGACCGCAAGATCCTGCCCGAACGGGCGCTTGAACTCGCCCGTGGCGTGCTCGAGGCGCTGTCCTATTCGCATCGTGCGGGGATCGTGCACCGGGACATCAAACCGGCGAACGTCATGTTGACCCCTCAGGGCAACGTCAAGGTGATGGACTTCGGCATCGCCCGCGCCGTCTCCGACGTTTCATCGTCGATGACCCAGACCGCGGCCGTGATCGGCACGGCGCAGTATCTGTCCCCCGAGCAGGCTCGCGGCGAAACCGTCGACGCCCGCTCGGATATCTATTCGGCTGGTTGTCTGCTGTATGAACTGCTCACCGGCCGGCCCCCGTTCGTCGGTGACTCGCCGGTCTCGGTGGCCTATCAGCACGTCCGGCCGAGCCAGATCGATGGGGAGTTGGGGCCCGGGGTTGATGCCGTGGTGCTGACCGCGTTGGCCAAGGATCCGGCCGACCGCTATCAATCGGCTCGAGCGATGGCGGATGACATCGACCGGGTGCTCGCGGGGTTGAACGTGCATGCCACCGCCCCGGTGTCGACGCCCAGCCCGCCCGAGCCGACCGCCTCGGTGACCACGGTCGTCACGCACGAGGAGGTCGAGCCGATCGATGACCGGCCGCGGCGCAGCAGTGCCTTGCCGATCGTCCTCACGATCCTCTCGGTCGTGCTGGTGGGGCTCCTCGGCGCGGTGGCCTGGTGGTGGATGCGCCCCACGACCCCGGAGCCGCCCCCGCAGGTGGACGTGCCGATGGTCGTCGGCTTGACCCAGGCCAACGCCGAGACGGCGATCCGCAATGCCCGCCTGATCCCCAAGGTCGAACCCGTCGAAGGCCCGGAGAACGACACCGTCGGCACGGTCGTCCGCCAGAACCCGCCCCCGGGGAAGCTCGACGTCGGCAAGACGGTGACGATCGAGGTGAACACCGGCTCCCGCAAGGCTGCGATCCCCACGGGGCTCAAGGGATCCAGTGTCACCGAGGCCCGTCGCCTGCTCGAGGATGCCGGGTTCACCAACATCAAGGTGGTCGATGCCACCACCGAACCCGCGGACGCCACCAAGGACACGGTGCTGACGGTGCAACCCGGGGAGGGTACGACGGTGTCGGTCACCCAGGAAATCACCCTCGAAGTCGCGACTGGCAGGACCCAGATGCCGCGCTGGGTCGGTGCAACGGAGGAATTCGTCCGCGACGATGCCCAGGCCCGCGGTTTCACCGGTGTGGTGTTCGAGGACGACACGAGCGATCCGACCGTGCCCGAGGGCCAGGTTGTGAGCACGGATCCGACCGTCGACACCCCGATCGAGCGAAGCTCGCGGATCGTGGTGCGGGTCGCCCGCGTCGCGACTCCATCCCCGACCCCGGAACCGACCCCGACGACACCCACCACGTCCCCGACCCCGACGACCACGACGGTCCCGACCACCTCGCCGAGCCCGTCCGTCAGTGAGTGACCCATCGTGATCGACAGCTCTGCGACTGCACCCAGCCCCGCGACCAGACCCAGCGCTGCGCCAACACCCAATCCCGTGACGGGACCCGGGCGGCCCCGCATCCTGGTGGTCGACAACTACGACTCGTTCGTGTGGAACCTCGTGCACTATCTCGCCCAGCTCGGCGCGCACACCGAGGTATGGCGCAATGACGATGCCCGCTTCGGCGACCTGTCGTCGGAGGTGTTCGCCGACTTCGACGGGATCCTGCTGTCCCCGGGACCGGGCGCCCCGGCTGGTGCGGGTGTGTGTGTCGATCTGGTACGCAAGGTCGGCGGACGGATCCCCATCTTCGGGGTGTGCCTTGGCCTGCAGGCGATCGCCGTCGCATTCGGTGGTGAGGTCGGCCGGTCCCCTGAACTCCTGCATGGGAAGGTTTCGCCCGTCTCGCACCAGGGGGTCGGGACCATGGCCGGTCTGCCGAATCCCTTCACCGCGACGCGCTATCACTCGCTGGCCGTGACCCGGCTCCCGGACTGTCTCGAGGTCACCGGCGCGACCGACGATGGGACCATCATGACCGTGCGTCATCGGGAACTGCCCATCGAAGCAGTCCAGTTCCATCCCGAATCGGTGCTGACCGAAGGTGGCTATCAGATGCTGGGGAACTGGCTCGCCATCTGCGGTGATGCCGCAGCTCCCGGGCGAGCTGTCGGGCTCGCTCCCCTGATGTCACTGGGCTGAGGCGTCCGGCTGGTCAGCTGGCGGCGGCGTACTGCAACTCGACCGCACCCGCGAAGGCCGGGAACCGGAGGCTCCCCTCGCGCTTTTGCTGATAGCCGAGGTTGTATGCCTCCGCGTGCTGGCGATAGACCTTCAGATACGTCGATGCGGTCAGCGCCTCAGCCAACAGGTCCGGATCACCGATCGCCGAGATCACATAGGGCGGGGCATAGGGCGTACCGTGCAGGACGACGGAGTTGCCGACACACTTGATGCCGGTGGTCGCCACGACCCGCTGGCCCTGGATCGTCATCGCCTCCGCGCCGGCCGCCCAGAACACGTTGGCGACCGCCTGAATGTCCTGCTGGTGGACCACCAGCAGGTCCTCGTCAATGCCGGCGACGCTCACCGAGGATGGGGCATCGGTGAGGATGACCGTGAACCCCGGTCCCGTCACCGGATCCGCGCCGGCGTGCCAACCTGTTTGCGCGAGCCGCCCGCTCACGTCCGGTTCGGCCCCTGCACGGGTGGCCAGTTCGTCGACCTCGGCACGCACCGTCGCGACCTCGTGGGTGAGGTCTGCATTGCGGCGGCTGCCGTCGCGGATCACATCCATGAGTTGGGTGTTGCGACCCGGGCGCAGGTCGAACCCCCGCGCGTTCAGGCTGCTCACGCTGATCATCAAGCCGATCACGACGCAGACCAATGCCGTCACCACCCGGCCACGGGGACGCTTGGGGCGAGAGCGAAGCACGCGCTGCAACCGCTCCATCGCAACCCGCAACCGTTCACTCATCCCTCGTCCTCACCGTGAGATCCACCCATTCACCCATTACGCTAGCGGGCACGAGAAGGAGGGACCCGTTGTCGGAACCCAAAGGTCGCAAGCCCGCGGACAGGAAGCGTCGCGGGGAGTCGGATGAGCCGGCGCCCAGCGAGACCACCAAGCGTGTCGACGCGTTCGGCGCCGAGATCGATGAGGAGGCCCCACCGGAGCGTCGCATCACCGGCCCGGGCTCGGCGCGCTGGGTCGCGCCGACGTTCATTGTGGTCGGGCTGTTGGGGGTGGCCTGGCTGGTCGTCTATTACATCGCCGGTCGCGACGTGCCCGTCATGAACAAACTGGGTGACTGGAACATCCTCATCGGCATGGGCCTCATGGCAGCCTCGCTCGGCTTGTCCATGATGTGGAAATAGCCGACCAGCACCCGACGTTGTCGCAATCCGGCAGCGGTCAGACGACGCCCCAGGTGAGGGGTCCCATGGTGCCGGCCGGGTAGTCGTCCAGGGGGACCTCCCCGGCCCGCCACGCGTCGATGATCGGTGCCACGATCCGCCAGCATTCCTCAGCGATATCCCCACGCACCGACAGGAGCGGGTTGCCGTCGAGGATGCCGGACAGGATTTCCCCATAGGGGCGGACGGGACTATCCCCGATCTGGGCATCGAAAACCGTCTCCTCCAGGCTGAGCTTGTCCCCCTCACCGTTCGTGGCGATGCGCAGGCCGAGGCTGCCCTCGCCCAGATCGAACAGCAGGACGTTCTGGTTCACCTCCCCGGTGAAGCCCTCAGGCAGGTGTGCGACCGGCCGGAAATACAGGATCGCGAGCCGGCGCGCGTCGCCGAGTCCCTTGCCCGACCGCAGCCGGAACGGTACGCCGGCCCAGCGCCGCGACCGGATCTCCAAGGTCACCTCCGCCAACGTGTCGGTTTCCCGTGCCGGGTCGACACCGGGTTCGTCGGCATAACTCGGCACGTCTTTCCCACCCACCTGGCCCGCCGTATACCGCGCCCGGTGTGACGGGTGATCCGGGTGGCAGTGCGTGGCGCGCAGGACGTGCATCATCAGATCCCGCAGCTCCACGTGGTCGATGCGGTTGGGTTCCTCCATCGCCAGCATCGCCATCACCAGCAGCAGGTGGGATTGGATCATGTCGATCAGCGCACCGGCTTTGTCGTAGTAGCCGGCCCGACCCTCCAGTGCCAGTGACTCGTCGAAGACGATGTCGACCCGTTCAATGTCCGCAGCACTCCAGACTGGCTCGAAGAGGCGGTTGGCGAACCG
This sequence comes from Propionibacteriaceae bacterium, assembly GCA_030538175.1. Classification (GTDB taxonomy): domain Bacteria; phylum Actinomycetota; class Actinomycetes; order Propionibacteriales; family Propionibacteriaceae; genus Enemella. Next base: position 11,531 of record JAUNUL010000036.1, read on the forward strand.
GACGCCGAGGATGTTGAGGACCGTGCTCTTCCCGAGGAAGTGATCCACCCGGAAGACCTGCTCTTCGGTGACCAGGTCGGCCAGCAGCCGGTTGAACTCTTGAGCGCTGGCCAGATCGTTGCCGAACGGCTTCTCCAGGCCCAGTCGCAGACCAGCCGGAAGGTCGGCCCGCGTGAGCAACCGGCAGGCCGCCATCGTGACCGCGGGTGGCAACGCGAAATAGAGCACCGAATCAGGGGCGAGCGAGCGGACGAAAGCCGGCCAGGCCTCAGGGTCCATGACATCAAGCTGCTGATAGCGGGCGTCCCGAGCCAGTCCCGCCGCCACCTCGGGTCGAGCCCCACCCCGGCACATGGCCTCGAGGACACGTTCCCGCCACGCCTCGTCGCCCCACTCCTTGCGGTCGGCACCGACGAGGTTGATCCGTCGATCCGGTTCGTGCGCCATCAAGGTGCCCAGCCCCGGCAACAGCAGCCGGGACGTGAGGTCGCCTGAGGCACCGAGGATCACGAGGGTGGGGGCATCGGTGTGTTCCCGGCCGCTCACCGCACCCGGATCGGATTGCTCACTCGGGGCAACCGGGCGGGTTGGCTGCGTGGCTTCGGACATCAAAGTTCCTCTCCGGTGAGCTGCTCACACCCACCCACTGCGGGCACGGTCGGATGAAGCGGCATTTCCTGCATCGCAATCCATTTTCCGTTGGCCCGGCAAGGGGAAACGCGCAGGGCTGCGCAGATGACTGCAGATTATGCCGCCTGGGTCAGGCCGGGGAGGCCGGGTGGCCCTGAGATCAGATGCGGCCGATCAGTGCGGCTTCAACAACGGGAACAGGATCGTCTCGCGGATCCCGGCACCGGTGAACAACATCACCAACCGGTCCACACCCAGGCCCATGCCGCCCATGGGTGGCGCCCCGAACTCGAGTGCAGCCAAGAAGTCCTCATCGAGCTGCATGGCCTCGGGGTCGCCGGCCGCGGCGGCGATCGACTGCTCGGTCAGCACCTCTCGCTGGATCACCGGGTCGATCAGCTCCGAGAAGCCGGTCGCGCGCTCCATGCCGCCGATGATCAGATCCCAGGCCTCGATCAACCGCGGCTCGTCGGGATGTCGGCGCGCCAACGGTTGGGCGATCGCCGGATAGTCGCAGACGAACGTCGGCTGGATGAGGCTGGGTTCGACCAGTGCCTCGAACAGCTCGATGACGATTTTGCCGTCCGACCAGCCAGGCTCGAGCTCGACATCGTGACGCGCAGCGATCTCGATGAGGCGTTCGATCGGCGTCTCCACCGTGATCTGCTCACCGATCGCCTCGGACACGCCCTCGTACACCCCGAGCCAGCGCCATTCCCCGTCCAGGTCGATGGTGTGCTCCCCCACCTCAACCTGCCGGGAGCCCAACAGGTCGGCACAGGCGACGATGATGTGCTGGGTGAGCGCGGCGATCGACTTCTGATCCCCCCACGATTGGTACGCCTCCAACATCGTGAACTCGGGCGCATGGGAGGAGTCGATGCCCTCGTTGCGGAAGATCCGGCCCATCTCATAGACGCGGTCCGCGCCGCCGACCATGGCCCGCTTCAGGAACAGTTCCAGGGCGATGCGCAGGGTCATCGGGATGTCGAACGCGTTGAGGTGGGTGCCGAACGGCCGGGCCGCCGCACCACCGTGAATGAGTTGCAGGACCGGGGTCTCGACCTCGAGATACCCCTCGGCATGCAGTGTTTCGCGGATGGCCCGGGTGATCGCAGCGCGGGTCCGCACCATCGTCCGGGCGTCCGTGCGGACGGTCATGTCGGCATACCGCTGGCGTACGCGGGCTTCCTCGCTCATCTCCGAATGCAGGTTGGGCATCGGCCGCAGCGCCTTGGACGCCATCCGCCACTCGGTGCCCATCACCGACAGCTCACCCCGTCGCGACGCGATCACGCGGCCTGTCACCGCGACGTGGTCGCCGAGGTCGACATCGGCCTTCCAGGCCGCGAGCGCCTCCTCGCCGACCTCGGCCAGCGACAACATCACTTGGAGGCGCTCGGAGTCCGCATCGGCGGTGAAGCCGTCCTGCAGCGTGCCGAAGCAGAGCTTGCCCGTGTTGCGGACGAACACGATGCGGCCGGCCACGGTCACCACATCCGAGGTTTCCTCACCGGCCTGCAGGTGGCCCCACTGGGCGCGCACTTCGGCCAAGGTGTGGGTGCGGCCCACCCGCACGGGATAGGGCTCGTGCCCGGCCGCCAGCAGCCGCGCTCGCTTGTCGCGGCGGATCTGCATCTGCTCGGGAAGATCGAGGGCGGGGTCGGTCAATTGCTGCTGTTCGGTCACGGCCGACAGCCTAACGATGACCGACGGAGATGAGCGGCCCTCCCGGTGATTGCACTCCCGCCGTTACGCTGGGTCCATGAGCTATGGTCAAAACCCTTACGGCCAGAACCCCTATGGTGGGCAGCCGCAGCAGCCGTCACCCGGATCGCGGCCGTATGGCGGCCAGCCCGCTGGCACCGGCCAGCCG
>JAUNUL010000507.1 GCA_030538175.1 Propionibacteriaceae bacterium
CTGATCCGGCCGAGCCTTTTGCCGTCCTGGGTTGCGGTGACCGTTGGAATCCGGATGAATTCGTCCGTCCATGCGAGCAATCTACCGCGGGGCGGAGCGGGATCACCTGGGCGCAACCGCGAAGGCGCAACCCAGCGCAGTGGCGCTGCAGCAAGGATGTCGACGGCGCCGGTCGGCATCGTCGCGCCATGCAGATGACCGAGCACCGCGAACGCGACGTGCACACCATCCAGGGCGGCGACGTCGGCGGTATCCACCGGATGCAGCAGGTTCCCAGCGGCGAAAACCCCCTGCCTTGCGGTGCGAAGTGCGCTGTCGACACGAGGACCGAGCGTCCCGGGATCGATCTCGAGACCCGCAGACCGCGCCAACTCATGGTCGGGCACCCAGTCGGCCGTGAACACCACGGTGTCGCAGGGGATCTGCTCGCGGGTGCCGGTGTCCAGGTCCTCCACTTCGACACCTGCGATACGGCCACGCCCGAAAACCCGCACAACTCGGGTTCGCCGGCGGACCCGAGTCCTGAACACCAGCGAACCAGGGTATGTGAACAGGCCATAGGAGTCGGCGCGCGGATACTCGGTAAGCAACGCCACCGTGCGTACACCCGCATGTGCCAGCGTCAGCACAGCAGACCAAGACACCAGTTCCGCCCCCACCACAACAGCTGTCGTCCCGATGCGTTGGCGTTCGACGTGTACTGCTTGTTGTAGCTCGCCAGTGGTGAAGACGCCTGCTGCACGGTCACCGGGCACCCATCGAGCGCTGCGTGGACGTTCTCGTGCCCCGGTGGCCAGCACGATGGCGTCCGCGGTGATGGCATAGCGACCAGTCGGTGAGGTGACTTCAACAGTTTGCTCATCGCGCCAGCCGGTCACCATAGCGCGGGTACGAATCTCGGCTCCCGCATTCTGCGCAGCCGACACCAAACGCTTCGCGTAGGTGGGCCCGGTGAGGAACCGGCCGAGATCCCGCACGCCATATCCGAGGTGATCACTGTGCCGGGGGACTCCTCCGGCCTGCGCTTCACGGTCCAGCACCACAACGTTTCCGATGACCCGGGGAGCCAAATCCTGGGCCGCTCGCAGACCTGCCGGACCGGCTCCGACTATCAAGACGGTCGCTCGCTCAGGTGTAGTCGGATTCATCGTGCCGCCTCCTCGCGATCGGCTTGAAACGAACTGGATCCCTCGATATCGATACCGCGTTCAGCCAACAGACTGTTCACTCGAGCGCCACAGTAGAAGCCTTGGCAACGTCCGTTGTGCACGCGTGTTCTGCGCCTCAATCCGTCAAGATCACGGGCCGGAATCACCGACTCGAAAGCGTCCCGAATCTCGCCCTCGCTAACGCGTTCGCAGAAGCAGACGATCGAGCCATACGCCGAGTCCCGAGCGATCAGGTCCGCGTCCTGGTAGGGCCGCAGGGCGTGTTCGCCGATCTGTGGCATCTTGGGCGATGCGGGTAGACCGTTCCGGGGGCGCAGTTCCAGGCCCGCTGCCTGCAGGAGATCTCGGGAGTGCTCGGCAACGGCCATCGCAGAGGTCAGGCCAGTCGAACGGATACAGCCTGCAATCAGATAGCGTCGACCCGCGTCAGCCTCGATCAAGTAATCAGGCTGGTCGTGTGCGGCACGTAAACCTGCGTAGGCAGCCGTCATCTCTTCGCTCATCAGGCTGGGCATCAGCTTCTCGCCCTTTTCCCTCAGGAACGCGAAACCGTCTTCGGTGGTCGCCGTGTCGGCGCGGTCGATCATGTCGTCGGCAGTCGGGCCAACCATCACATTG
>JAUNUL010000037.1:0-12226 GCA_030538175.1 Propionibacteriaceae bacterium
CTGACGTCAGCGCCCCGGCAGCAGGACCAGCCGCTGCCGGGTGGCCTCCTCGACCCCCGAGCGGCTGAACGGCCAAGCCCACAATTCGTTGCGCGCGATCGCGGTGAGCTGATCGGCATAGTTCGGGTGGAAGGCATGCCCCGATTGGCCGGTCAGGTTGATCCATCGCGAGTTGTCCAGATCATCAAGGTCGACGACCATTTTCATGGCCGGCCCATGGGTGACCTCGAATCCCCACGCACGATCGTCGAACGCCCACGCCTGCACGACCGCTGAACCGCCACCGACCGGCTCATCACCCCGATTGAACAGGGCCTCCACCGGCCCGATCCCAGAGCGGCCGAGCGTCTGGTGCCGCGGCCGCAGTCGGTGGGTGTGGCCCCAACGCCAACCCTTGGGATCAAGGCTGCGCAGCACCGTCGCATCCCGGCGAGCATGGCCCAGGGCGCGCGCGAGGATCGTGTCACGGTCCTCAACCACGGTGGTCGCCTGGTCGTCCCACCACGGGTTGTTGGGTTCCCGCAGCAGATCGGCCACGACGGCGTACCACCGATCGCTGGTCCCGGTCCGCACATCCGCCGGGATCTCGTCAAAGGTGAGCTGCACGACGTGACGCATCACGAGATGGAAATAGAACGCCCCGGCCGAGTCGGGATCGGACTGCCCATCCCATTCCTGGAGGACCCGCTGCGCCTCGCGTACCCAATCCTCCTCAGTCTCGACCCGCGTGAGATACGGCACGATCAGCTCGGCGAACCGGACCGTCGAGTCGGCGAAGATCTCGGCCGTCGCGTCGACCGACAACGGATCGGACTGGTCGTTGAGGATGTCGAGGATCTCCTGGCTGCGCCAACCCCGGGAGTACTCCGATCCCAGCGGGACCGGGTAGTTCGCGATGATCTGCTGATTCGCGGCCACGACGAAACCCTCGGGCGGGTTGAACGAGAACGGCAACTCCTCGAAGGGGATCGTGCCGTCCCAGCCGTACGCCGGGTCCCAGCCCAGCATGGGCAGCGTCCCGTCGCCCTGTTTGCGCTTGGGGATGGCACCGGGCAACTGATAGCCGATATTGCCCTCGGTATCGGCATAGATGAGGTTCTGCGACGGCGCATCGAGCAGGCTGGCGGCCTCTCGGAACTCCTCAAAGGTTCGGGCCCGGTTGAGGTCGAGAATCGCTTCGACCGACCGCGACGGTTGCAGTGCCGTCCAACTGAGCGCGACCCCCACCTCGTGGCCACTGGATCCGGTGAGCTCCGGCCCGGTCCTCGGCGTCGTGCACCCGGATCACCTCGACCCGTTCAGTGATCTCGTCCCAGTTGTCTCCGTCACGCCGGACCCGCCCGTTGCGCAGCTGCTCCACCACCAGGTCCTGGGTATCGACATACGGCGTGGTGAGACCCCAGGCGATCTGGGCGTTGTGGCCGATGATTACTCCGGGCATGCCCGCGAAGCTGAATCCGCTGACATCGAACGGACACTCGGCGCTGACCCGGCGGCAGTGCAGTCCGACCTGGGTGAAGAGCCCGGGCATGGTCACCGCGACGTGAGGGTCGTTGGCGAGCAGTGGTTTGCCGGAAGCAGTCCGATCCCCCGAAACGACCCATGAGTTGGACCCGACCTCGCCGGCGCCCCCCGCCGCGAGCCAACCGGACACGCTGTCCTGTGCCCGGGCCACGGTGCGCAGGGCCTCCTGGGCATCGGGGTCGAGAAGTTCGGCGGGCAGGGGCGCCGTGCGATGCTGCCCGCGGGCGGCCGGATCGAAGACACCGTCGACCACCGCACCGCCGGTGACGATGGGATGGAACACCTCCGGGTCGAACGTCGGCTGCACCGACCGGGCGCGCTGCTCACCGACGGTGGCGGTCAGCGCGGCAAGCTCGATCTCAGCGTTCATGTTCGACCCGACATCCCATGCCATCGCCTTGAGCCAGGCGATCGAGTCCACCGCAGTCCACTGCTCGGGGATATAGGACAGCCCCTGCAGACCGAGGACGGCGTACTCGAGCGACAGATCGTTCGCCGACCGCGAGTCCAGATAGGCGTTGACCCCGTCGGCGTACGCCTCCAAGTAACGCCGATTCCGCGTGCTGAGCAGCTCCAACTCCTGCTCGGCAACCCGGCGCATGCCCAGCGTCCGCAGGAACGCATCGGTCGGCACCTGGGACTCCCCGAACAGTTCCGACAGGCGACCGGCCGTGATGTGCCGGCGGACGTCCATTTCCCAGAAGCGGTCCTGGGCGTGCACGAAACCTTGGGCCGCGAACAGGTCCTCAGGAGTGTCGGCATAGATCTGCGGGATCCCCTGCGCGTCGCGGAGCACGTCGACCGACCGGGTGAGAGGCCCTGCCTGGATCAACCCATCGGTTTGCGGAAAGGACTGCCGCACCGTCACGACCCCAAGGCTGGCGAGCCCAGCGAGCACCAGCACCAACGTCACCAGGCAGATGGTGACCACCCGCACCAAAGCCCGCACCTGATCTCTCCTTCACACCGACGGCAGACACGCTCGCTGATCCCCGTTAGCAGTCGCTATGCTTGAGTGCCAACGCAAGGCTCAGTCAATCACGGCATAAGTTCGAAGAGAGTAGTGCATGCCCACCTATCAGTATCGCTGCAAGAACTGTGGCACCGACCTCGAAGTCGTGCAGAAGTTCACCGACGACGCTCTGACGGAGTGCCCGTCGTGCGAGGGGGGCGAGCTGCGCAAGATCTTCAACGCGGTCGGCGTGGTGTTCAAGGGATCGGGTTTCTATCGCACGGACTCCCGCAGCGGTGACCAGAAGTCCGGCAGCGGTTCGGGGACTTCAACAACGTCCGACACATCGTCCAGCTCGTCCACACCGGCCAGCTCAAGCACGCCCGCATCGGCCCCGGCCACTTCGTCCGCGTCCACCTCGACCACGACGACATCGAGCTCAGCCGACTGATCCCTGTGGACAAACTCCGGTGAGCGGAGTTGTCCTGTGGAGAACTGGTCCACCACCACGTCCACCTCGCATGGTGTCGGCATGACCGGATCCACTCTGTTTCGCCCGCGCCGCCGGAGCCCGTTGGCACCAGTGGCCCGCCTGCTGTCCTGGCATCGCCGCAAGCTCGCGGTGGCGGCGGCCGTTGCCGCCGTGCTCTGCACCGTGGCTGCTGTCTCCCCCGAGGATCCGCCGACCGTTCCGGTCGTCGTCGCAGCCAAACAGGTCACCGGCGGGCACGCGCTGACCGAATCAGACCTGCGGGTGGCGCACTACCCCGCGCCCTTGGCACCGGCCGAGGCATTGCCGGAACCGGCCGAACTGATCGGTCGGGTGCTGATCGGCGATGCCGTTAGCGGCAGTCCCATCGGCCGCCATTCGGTGGTGTCCACCCGGGCGGTGAGCCCAGCGGACGGCCGCTCGCTGGTGCCTGTTCGGTTCGGTGATCCCGCGGTGCTCAGCCTGCTGCAGGTGGGCGATGTGATTGATGTCCTGGCCGTGGGCAGCGGGGAGCAGCCAACGCGCGCGATCACCACGGGGGCGCGGGTTCTGTCGTTTCCCGCGACCGAGTCGACAACAGGGCCGTTCGGCAGCACAGGCCCCTCGGGCACCCCCGTGTTGTTGGAGGTGGCGACGGCGGATGCGGTGGCGTTGGTCGCGGCCCAGAGCCGCGATCAGTTGGCGGTTGTGCTCCGATAATCCATCCAAAATGATGGCGTCTCGTGATGCGCTGTTCGGGCATCGGCCCTGCTAAGGTCTGTGCGGATTTCGCCCCACTCCGGGACTCTCGATCAGGCCTCGGAAAGAATCAAACATAAGGAGATCCGTGAAGGGTTTCAAAGACTTCATCATGAAGGGCAACCTCATCGAGCTTGCCACCGCTTTCATCATGGGCACGGCCTTTGCCGAGGTTGTGTCGTCGTTCGCCGCGCTGCTGATGGACCTCATCGGCAAGCTGCTCGGTGGCGACCCGAGCCAGGCCTTCACCCAGACCACCATCTGGGGCCTGAACATCGGCGCGTTCCTCGCCGCCGTGGTCAGCTTCCTGCTGATCGCCTTCGTGCTCTATTTCGCCGTCGTCAAGCCCTATGAGGCCTACAAGAAGATGCGTGGCATCGAGGCCGAGGCCGGCGCGACCGAGACCGAGCTCCTCACCGAGATCCGGGACCTGCTCGCCAAGCGCTGATCCCGCACCTGCACAACGAAGAACCCCGGTCAGTCACGACCGGGGTTCTTTCTTTGCTATGCCAGCCCGAGGTTCACCCCCAGTGCGGCGGACGGTCAGCCATCAACCGTTGCTCATCAGGGTTCAAGCGGCGCGCACTGACCCGCCGCACGTCCGCTCCCTGCGCCCGCACCCGCCGCCGCAGTTCGCTGAGGACCGCGGCGAACCGAGCAGCACCCAGCTCCCGCACCGACTCCACCGGCATGACCCGCGGCACTGCCGCGTCCGCCAGCCGCGTACCGGACCAGCCGACGGCCGCCAAGTCCGCCAAGAGCCGATCCAAGTCCGGCTCGCCTTCGGCCGGCGGCAACGTCAGCCAGTCCCCCGTGACCGCGAAGGCCAGGACCCCATGCCAGTCGCTGCGTGGATTGGTCACAGCCCCTCGATGGTCGCCCCCGACTCGACCTCGGCAGGATCCCCGGCATCCTCGAGCTCGACCCGACCCGTCAGGCGGACATCCGCACCGAACGTCCAATCCCCCCGCACGGTGAGGCTTTCCGCCTCCCGCAGTGACGGTGAGCCGTGCGGGAACCGAACATCGAAGTCAGCGATGGTCTTGTAATACAGCGGATCCAGATCGACCTTGCAGACCCGATCGGCAGCCAGCGTCACCGCGCCGTCCTCACCGACGGCGTACGCATCGGAGCGCAGGAGCAGCAGGTCGTTCGTGGTCTTGACCGGCAGGAACCTGGACCGGGGCACGCCGATAGCGGTAGCCCCCTCGAAGACCTCGATCGCGGCCCCCATCGCCGTCTCGATCTGGAACACCTCAGGAGAGGAAGGGTCGCGGGGGTCGACGGTCTTGACGTTGCGGATGAGCGGCAGCCCCAGCACCCCGTTGCGGTCGACGAGCACATCGCGGAGCTGCTGCAGGTCCCACCACAAGGTGTTGGTGGAGAACCAACGGTGTCGGTTCTCGTCGGTGAAGGCGTCCAGATCCTCCGGCGCCGTCTGCGCGACCTCCCGCAGGATCAGGCGACCGTCGGCGCGGCGGACGGCCAGATGACCACCCTTGCGGTCGGCGGAGGTCCGCGTACACACCTCGATCGCAAACGGGGCCCCGGACGCGGCGAACCAACCCGCCAACTGCGGATCGGGCGTCGCACCCAGGTTGTCGGAGTTGGCGACCAGCGCGTACCGATAGCCCTTGGCCAGCAGCTCCTCCAACAACCCGGAGGCCAACAGCGACGGATAGATGTCACCGTGACCGGGCGGGCACCACTCGAGGTCCGGGTTCGCCGGCCACTCAACAGGCGTCAGGTCGTCGCTGCGCAGCTTGGGTTCGGAGCTCTGCACGAAGTCCAGTGGCAGCCCGTCGACGGGGAGATCCGAGTACGCCGACAGTGCCGCGAGCGTGTCCTCGCGCGTGGCGAAGGAATTCATCAGGACCAGCGGCAGACGCACGCCGTGGGCCGCTCGGGTCGCCCGGACCTGATCGACCATGAGATCCAGGAAAGTGCGGTCCGCAGTGACCGGCAACAGGGATTTCGCCTGGCTCATCCCCATCGACGTGCCGAGGCCGCCGTTCAACCGGATCATGACCGTGGCGGCCAGGGCAGCACTCGCCGCATCGGGTGCCACCTGCTGGTCGGCCAACAACGCCAGTTCCCCGACCGGATCAATATCGGCCTCCGCGACCACGCCCGTGGCCCCGGACGCCAACTCGCCGTAGTAGTGCCGGAACACCTCCGCCGGCGCACCTCCTTGGCCCGCGGCCTCCATCTTGTCAATCGCCTGGCGAAGTCCTGCCTCGGTCACGCTCTCAGCCCTCCGGGGTTCAGTGCCGTCTGATTCGTTGTTCCACAGGGGAGATTACCTGCGGAAGGAGGTCGGGCCGCAGGATAAGCTGGATCGGTCCGCTTCGCGGTCAGGCCCCATAGCTCAGGGGATAGAGCACCGCTCTCCTAAAGCGGGTGCCGTTGGTTCGAATCCAACTGGGGCCGCCCACCGATCGACCGCCAAGGTTGCGAACTGGTCACAGTGTGCCCTCGCCCTGTCCGCAACCCCGCCTGGGGTGGAACCTTCCGCTTTCCTCAAGTAAGGTATTTCATCAGGAGAGCGCCGGTGAATGTCTCCTGGGGGTGGGTAGACAAGGTGCGTGAGCCCGTTCCCGGCGCTCTCTCAAAGACAACAAGAAACACCGCGGGCGATTGCCCGCGGTGTTCTTCGTTTCCGGCTCTGCCGAGGTGAACCACCTCAGTTGGCGGCGCCATCCTCCGGCAGCTCCTTGAGCTGGCTGATGAGCTGCTCGAGCTGGCCGGCGTTGAGCACGCCCGCCTGGTTGAAGACCATGTTGCCCTTGTGGAACGCCATGATCGTGGGGATGCTCATGATGTTGAGCGAGCCCGCGATGTCCTGGTTGGCGTCGGTGTCGAGCTTGGCGAAAACGACATCGTCGTGGTTGTCCGACACCTTGCTGAAGATCGGGGCGAACTTGCGGCACGGGCCGCACCACTCGGCCCAGAAGTCGACCAACACGAGGTCGTTGTCCTTGATGGTGCTCACGAAATCCGCGCTGGTCACATCAACAGTTGCCATGGTGAAAGCCTCTCTGTAAGTCTCGACATCCCTCAACACCCACCGGCGCGGGGCTATTCCCACCGCTGGAGCGTCCTCAGCTGTCCTGGTTCAAGGTGGCGACGATGTCATCACCGATGTCACGGATGACCCGTCCGGGTCCGATGGTGCGTCCGGCGACCGTCGAAACCAAGTGGGACAGCCCCGGAAGTGCCTCATCGGGTGGTGCAGCACCCTCGACGCCACCGAGCAGGAGTGGATTCTGCCCGTCCTTCCACGGCTGGGTGAGCCGCGTCCATGTGCGCAGCCAGGCGTCGGAGATCTCCTGCACCGATGGCACACCGAAGAAGTGACCGACCGGCGCGTGGTGTCGCAGCGCCACGATGGGTGAGTCCACATAGAGCAACGCCAGTCGGACGCGGGCGTCGAGATCGCGGCGTACGTCCATCGACGGGGCGACCGCCCAACGACAGGGGTTGGGGCAGGTTTCCCCGACATCGGGCCGCTCCCCGGCCCCGATCGTGGCGTGGTTCATCGCGCACACGGCGAGGGTGTCGCCGAGGCGGGAGTGGAACTTGTCGAGATAGGCGGTATACCCCGCCAAGTCCCCATTGCACGCGTTCAGGGACCGCCTCGCGGTCGCCCGCATCGCCGAATTGTGGGGGCAATCGGGGTCATCGGTCCCCCAACGCTCACCGACGGACTTGCCCATCCGCAACGGATCACCACCGTGGCCCAGCACGGATTCCCAGGCGAGCTGGCAGAGATATTCCCCAATCAGGTGTGCCGTCACGACGACCTGCAGCGGCTCGTGCCGCAGGGCCCGCAGTTCGGTGACCTCCAGCATCAGCTCATAGAGGGGCACCAAGGACCGCAGGGCACCGCGTTCAGCATCCTGCGGCTCCAGCGGAAAACAGGACTGCCGCAAGCGGTTGGCCCAGCCGGTGTTGAATCCCTTCGCGATGGTGCCGAAGTCCTCGGCGTCCAGGTCGAGGACCCGTTTGGCTGCCGTCGCCAGTGCGTACGCCCGCCGCTCCGCTTTGGCTGTGCGGCCCTTCGCCGGCCTGTTGTGCAACAGCGCGGCAACCGCGTCATACCAATGCCCATCGAGCAGGGCATGGACTGAGGGATCAATCACCGTTCGACGCTTCGGCGTAGAGCTGCTCAGCGGATTCCCGGTCGACAACCGTGCTGCCGGCGGCGGTCGTGAGGCGATAACCGTCCTCGACCTCAACCACCACCACGGAGGTCCCCGGCACAATGTCGTTGCGGCGCAACTCGCCCAACAGATCCGTGGCCGTTTGCAGGTTCTCGCCGATCCGGCGGATCACGACGCGGAAGACCCCGGAGGCCACCAAGTGCGGCAAGGACGCCCGCGGTCCGGGCCCGGTCGGCACCCCCGTGTCGTCGGCCTCGGGGATCGGGTTGCCATAGGGCGAGTCGATCGGATCACCGAGCAACACGACGAGGCGTTCCTCAACATCATCGGAGATCACGTGTTCCCAGCGGCAGGCCTCGTCGTGCACGTTCTCCCAGTCGACACCGATGATGTCGGTCAGCAGGCGTTCGGCGAGACGGTGCTTGCGCATGACCCGCACGGCACGTTCCCGACCCTCGGGGCTCAACTCGATGTGACGTTCGCCAGTGACGCGCAGCAGACCGTCGCGCTCCATGCGGGCGACCGTCTGCGACACAGTCGGGCCGCTTTGCCGCAGCCGTTCGGCGATGCGCGCACGAAGGGGCACGATGCCCTCTTCCTCTAGTTCATAGATCGTGCGCAAATACATCTCAGTCGTGTCGATGAGGTCACTCACAGCGCCCACCTTAGGCTATCCTCACCAGGCTTCAGCGCCCGTTCAGTCATCATCATGCTGCACGGAGCGGGTGAGGTTGCTGGGCACGTCCGGGGACAGCCCCAGCTTCATCGCCCGGCCCACCGCCAGACGTTGCGTCAGGATGAGTTCAGCCATCGGATCCCGACGACACTCGACCAACGTGGCCCCGGTCTCCCGGATCCGTTGCGCCAGGCCATACGGCGTCGGGCAGAGCAGCCACACCATGCGCCCAGGTTCGGCCACCGCGATCGGGCCATGGCGATAGTCCATCGCCGGATAGGACTCCGACCAGGACCTCGCACACTGCCGGAACTTGAGGGCAGCCTCGTGAGCGAGCCCCACCGTCCAGGCCTGCCCGAGATAGGTGACCTGTTCGACATCGACCTCGTCATCGGTCAGGCGCACCTGCAGCGCCTCGCGGGCCTCGGCGACCACGCGTTCGAGATCGTGGCCCACCCACGCCCGCGTCAACGCCAGGGCCGTCGTCGCGAACCGGGTCTGGACCACCGATGCCTCGTCGGCGAAGGAGAGGTCGATGACCTCGTCGGCGAGCTCTGCGGTCAGCGCATCCTCGAAGTTGCCCAGCAGGGCAAGGGTGGGCACTCGACCGCGTACGTCCCGCAGCAGGCGATTGATGTCGGTGGTGATGCCGGAGCGGGTGAGGGCCACGATCCGGTCGTAGTGGCGGGTGTGCGGGAATTCCGAGGCCACATAGGCATCCGATTCCCCCTTCCCCGCGCCTTCGCGCAGGGCCGCCATGGATTGGGCCATATAGCCCGCTGTGCCCGTCCCGACGAACGCCACGCGTTCACCGTCGCGGGGCAGCACTCCAGCCACCTCTCCCAGCATGTCGGCGGCCTGCTGCCAGCAGTCCGGTTGCGAGTGGATCTCGTCATCGGTCAGGAAGGCCATGCCTCCAACCTAACCCGTTCAGGGCGCGAGCCGGCCGCGTGCACGGCGAGTTGGAACCCGCGCGGCCGCTGCGCGAACAACGGGCCCGGTTCGAGCGGGGCCTCGTTGTCCAACAACGGGTGATGGTTCATGAACACCACTGTGCCGCGCATGGGAGGATGTCGCTATGCCGCTTGAGATTCCGCCCGCTTTGCTGCCCCGAGATGGTCGATTCGGTTGTGGTCCGGCGAAGGTACGCCCCGCGGCCCTCGACGCGCTCCTCGCCTCCGCGCCGCATCTGCTCGGCACCTCCCACCGACAGAAGCCGGTCCGGGATCTGGTGCAGCGCGTGCGATCGGGTCTGGCCGAGCTCTATGCCCTGCCCGATGGCTATGAGGTTGTCCTGGGCAACGGCGGTTCGACGCTGTTCTGGGATCTGGCCACGTTCTCGCTGATCGAGCAGAAGTCGGCCCACGGGGTGTTCGGTGAGTTCTCCGGCAAGTTCGCCAAGGCCGTGGCACGCACCCCCCATCTCGCCGACCCTGTCGTGTTCGAGTCCGAGCCGGGTTCGGTCCGCCTGCCCGAGGCGACCGAGGGCGCCGACGTCTATGCCTGGGCCCACAACGAAACCTCCACCGGCGCGCTCGCGCCGATCCGCCGCATCGGCGGCGACGATGCGCTCGTGGTGATCGACGGGACGTCGGCCGCGGGTGGGGTCCCGGTCGACATGAGCCAGGTGGACGTCTATTACTTCGCACCCCAGAAGGGCTTTGCCTCTGATGGTGGCTTGTGGCTCGCGTTCCTGTCCCCGCGGGCGATCGAGCGGATGGAGCGGATCGCCGCCAGCGGTCGCTGGATCCCCGAAATCCTGAGCCTCAAGGTGGCGTACGACAATTCCCTGAAGGACCAGACGCTGAACACTCCGGCGGTGGCGACGTTGTTCCTCATGGACGACCAACTGCACTGGCTGCTCGACAACGGCGGCATGGAGTTCGCTGCCCGCCGCAGCCGGGCCTCATCGGTGCGGATCTATCGGTGGGCCCTGGAGAGCGAGGTGGCGCGGCCGTTCGTGGCCGACCCCGACCACCGCTCCCCCGTGGTCGCGACGATCGACTTCGATGAATCGGTGGATGCGAAGCTGGTCACCGACGTGTTGCGGGCCAACGGCATCGTGGATGTGGAGCCCTATCGCAAGCTGGGCCGCAATCAGATGCGGGTCGGATTGTTCCCGGCGATCGACCCCGACGACGTGGCCGCGCTGACCCACTGTCTGGATTGGCTCGTCCCGCGGATCACCAACTGATCAGGGCTTGATCGCCGGGCGCAGCTGGGTGGGCTCGTCGTCCGGCGGCGTGTCGGGTGGGAGCCCCGCGTCCGGGAACGGCGTACGCTGCACATCCCCTGCTGGCCCGTCGTCCGCAGGGGTATCCCAACTGCGCCGAGCGGGCGCGGCGACAGGTTGTTCCGCACCTTTGCCGCGCAGGAAGACGACCACGGCGGACACGATCGCGACGAGGAAAGCCAGCGCAAGTGCCGTATAGGTGCCGCTGCGATTGACTCCAACCGAATCCAGGACGCTGCCGGTGTCCTCCGGTGGTGGGGGAAGCGGGCTCGGCGGTGGGCTTTCCCCAGCCGGGGGAACCTCATCCAGGGCCGCCGGGATCGGCACCCGCAGGACGCGCGACTGCGCCCCCTCGGAGCCGATCAACAGCACCTGGTCGGTC
Source organism: Propionibacteriaceae bacterium (assembly GCA_030538175.1). Classification (GTDB taxonomy): domain Bacteria; phylum Actinomycetota; class Actinomycetes; order Propionibacteriales; family Propionibacteriaceae; genus Enemella. The sequence goes on from JAUNUL010000037.1 coordinate 11,159, forward strand.
ATGCTGACCGTCAGCGACTCACCTTGGGGCTGGAACGGCAACCGCGCCCGGGCCACGCTGGCATGGCTCTCCGGGTCGAGGACCTCAAGGCTCAGATAGGTCCGGACCGCGAACTGACCCGATGGCAGCACGGTCGCGTCGGTCACCCAGGCCGGCGCGTCGGCGACCCGGGTGAGCTCATTGCGGCCGCCGGTGGTGAGCTGCTCGGGTGCGAGATAGATCCCGCCCGTGGGGGCTTTCGTGACGATGCGGATCCGGCCTGATTCCTCGACGAGGATCGCTTCGGCGTCGTGGGGACCGTCGGGATAGGTGAACTCATAGGTCGTGAACGAACTCCCCCGGTCGACGCCCGGGGTGGGTGCGTTGATGACATAGATCCGCACGGATTCACGCTGGGCCTGATTGTCGCCGATGTCAGCGACATAGAGCCGGCCGTTGGCATAGGCGATCGCCTCGACGTCCACGGGATCGGCGTCGAACTCCACGGTGCCGCGCGTACGCCCATCCGGGCCGATCGCATAAACGACTCCGCGGTCACCGGAATCGTTGATCGTCCAGAACACGTTGTTGTCGGTGTCGCGGGCCAGCCCGGAGGATTCGGTGACGCGCTGGTCAGTGATCGTGAAGGCGAGTTCACCGGCGGGTGGGGGTGTCTCCGCGTGCGCCACAGGGACGATCCCGAGCATCGCCACCGCACATCCACTCAGCGCGAGCACAACGCGGCGCGACTGGGTGCGATAAACGTGGCGCATCCGTGCGCGATAGGTGTCAGGTGACATGGACGAACTTCCCCGAGGCTGCGGACAGGCTATGGCCGATGTCATGTGTTGACCAGACCGTTGACCACCGCTGCGATCACCACGATCACGACGATCACCACCAGGACTCCGGACACGATGATGCGGCGGACACGAGGATTCACCCCTCCACGCTACCCTCGTCAGCGTGGAATCCCCGACCACCGGCACGCCCCGGACCATCATTGCCCAGGGTTGGAGCCGGGCCCGCTATGCCCTCGTCCTGGGCCTGAGCGCGACCGCGTTGGCATTGTTCGTGCTGTGGTCGCTC
>JAUNUL010000037.1:12236-13979 GCA_030538175.1 Propionibacteriaceae bacterium
GGATCTATGCCTTCATCGTGCTCGGCGCCGCGGTGGTGGCACTGACATTGTTCGGGGGCCCCGAGCGCCGGGCGCGGGCTGTCACGGTCAGCGACGAGGAGATCCGCATCGAGCGCTTCCATCGCATCACCACCGTCGTCCGCCGGGCGGACTTGGCGAGCGTGAACGCCGAGTCGCGTCAGGACCGAGGCGGGCGTACGCGGGCCGAACTCGTGCTCACCCCCCGTGACCCGATCGCGTTTTTCTCGCGCCATCGCGAGCTCCGCATCGTGCGGGACCACGACGCGGCCCGGATTCCCGTGGGCACGGGAGCCCGGACCGTCGCGGATCTCAACGAGGCACTCAGCCGACGAGCTGCGTGATCAACCCCTGGGTGAAATAGATCGCGAACAGGAACGCCACCACATAGAGCAGCGGATGGACCTGACGGAACTTGCCGCGGGCGACCTTGAGCACGACATAGGCGATGAAGCCCGCGCCGATGCCGGTGGTCACCGAGAACGCGAACGGCATGAGCGCGATGGTCAGGAACGCCGGCAGGCCGTCCTCGATCTCATCCCAGTCAATGGCCGTGACCTGACTCATCATCAGGAACCCGACGAAGACCAACACAGGGGTCGCCGCCTCCGACGGCACCACGTTGATCAGCGGGGACAGGAACACAGCGACCAGGAAGGCAGCACCCGTCACCACCGACGCGAGGCCGGTTCGGGCGCCTTCACCGACACCGGCAGCTGACTCGACATAGGACGTGTTCGACGACACCGACCCAAGGCCACCGGCGATGGCCGCCGCGGAGTCGACGAGCAGGATCGAGGTCAGGTTCGGGGGGTTCCCGTTGTCGTCGAGCAGGTGCCCTTCGGCGCCGACGGCCACCACGGTGCCCATCGTGTCGAAGAAGTCCGCCAGCAGCAGCGAGAAGATCAGCAACACGAGCATCAGCACCACACTGAACTCGAACCCACCGGCGGTGAAGCCACCGATGAGGTCGACGTTGCCCAGCAGCGACAGATTGGGCAGCGCGAACAGATCCCCGATTTCGGGCACGTTCAGCTTCCAACCGGTGGGGTTGACCACGGCCCCGGTCTCGTCGGTCATCGACCCGATGCTCAGCACGGCTTCGACGATGATCGCGAGCACCGTGGCGCCACCGATGGCGATCAGCAACGCCCCGGGCACCCGCCGGGCGTACAGAATCGCAGCCAAGGCCAACCCGATCAGGAAGACAGCGACGGGCCATCCCATCAGCGAGCCGCTGATGCCGAACTCGACCGGCGGGCCGCCGGCGGGTTTGCGGACGATGCCGCCATCGAGCAGGCCGACGAAGGCGATGAACAGGCCGATACCGACGGCAATACCGGTCCGCAGCGAACGAGGCACCGCACGGAAAACGGCGGTGCGGAACCCGGTCAGGACGAGGATCGTGATGAGCACGCCCTCCCAGACCACGAGTCCCATCGCCTGCGGCCACGTCATCCGGGGCGCGATCACATAGGCGAGCAGGGCATTCAGCCCGAGGCCCGCGGCCAGACCGAGCGGGAAGCGGCCCAGGACGCCCATGAGGATCGTCATGATGCCGGCAATCAGGGCGGTCGCGGCCGCCACCATCGCGATCGTCGGGCCGACATTCTCAGGCGTGGCCGGCAACCCCGAAATCAGGTGCCCGGTCGCATCGGGGACCGTGCCGAGGATGAGGGGGTTGAGGGCGATGATGTACGCCATCGTGAAGAACGTGGCCAGTCC
>JAUNUL010000508.1 GCA_030538175.1 Propionibacteriaceae bacterium
GGTTCCGGCGGGTCTGCTCCACCGACGCCCGCGCCTGCGCGCCGGCCCTCCGGGCGCCGGTGCCCACCTTGTGGCTGATCTCCCCGAACTTCGCCCCGAAGTCGGGCCGCGGGTGAGCGGGCTGCTGCGGGGTCTGCCGGGGCTGACCCCAGTCATACTTGGGCTGGGGGTTGGCGGGACCGGTGTTCGGAGTGGTCATGGTGTGGTCCTCGGGCTTTCTGTTGGGTGCTGGCTGACTGTTCGGGTTCACCGTAAGTCCAGGCCAACCGGGGTGACCAGCAGAATGGGGACTGCTCCCCACACACGTAGTCTCGGGCGTATGAGAATCATCGATCTCCCTGCGGACAGGCACGACGAGCTGGTTGCGCTGTGGCGGGTGTCCAACCTCCTGGCCCCGTGGAATGACCCGTACGCCGACATCCGCATGGCGATGGACAACCCCACCTCCACGGTCCTGGTCGGCATGGACGGCGACGAGATCGTCGCCTCCGCGATGATGGGGTATGAGGGGCACCGCGGCTGGGTGTTCTACGTCGCGGTCGACCCGGGTCGGCGGGGCCGTGGCCTGGGCGAGGAGATCATAGACGCCGCGTTCGACTGGCTGGAGAACCTGGGCGCGGTGAAGATGCAGCTGCTCATCCGCCAGGGCAACGAGGGTGTGCAGGCCTTCTACGAGCGGATCGGTTTCCAGGTGGAGCCGGTGGTCATGATGTCGAAACGGATCAGGCCGCCGGCGAACGAGCTCTGATCCTGGACAGTTGTCTGTAGAACCCGGGCATGAAGATCGGCACCCTTCCCGTTGGCAGGATCCCTGAGGTGATCTCCCTCTGGACCGCAGCCGGACTCACCCGGTCCTGGAATGACCCGCGGTCGGATGCCCTCATGGCACTCGAGTGTGACGCACCGGGGCTCGGTCTACTACGTGGCGGTGGATCCGACGCTGCAGGGCAGTGGTCTGGGTAAGGAGATCATGGATGCCGCCGAGGCGTGGCTGGTCGGGCAGGGAGCACACAAGGTCAAGCTGCAGGTTCGCAGCGACAACACAAAGGTGATCGGATTCTACGAGCGGCTGGGATTTGAGACGGAGGACTTCGTCGTGATGGCGAAGCATCATCCGCCCGGCGGGGCGGATGCGCGGTGAGGGTGTGTGCTGGGGTGACGCAGGTGGGCGTCGATAAGCGGTGAGGGCCAAAACACCCTTAATGAAATGGTGTTTCGCCTCAGGTTGGCGTAGGCTGGTCCAGCAATGAGCAACACCGATAACGCCACCGGCGGCGTGAACGAGCCGGATGACCTAAGCACGTCGGAATCTCAGGAAAACCCGCAAGGTGATGCAGCGCAGGCTGCTTCCACTCCGGTGGAACCGCTGACCATCGAGGACATTGTTGATCCCGATGCACCGGTCCAGGAGCAGAACACCAGGGACGCGGATACTTCTGAGGCCCCCGGCTCCGAGACGGATGTCCCGGACACTGAAGACAACACTGACAACCACGCCTCAGAAGACGCGGCCACCGACAAGGCGGACAGCAACGGTTTCGCCACCCTCGGCCTGCCGGACAACGTCCTCGCAGCGGTGAAGAAGGTGGGTTACGAAACTCCTTCCGCGATCCAGGCACAGACCATCCCGGTCCTGATGGAGGGTAACGACGTCGTCGGCCTCGCCCAGACCGGTACCGGCAAGACCGCAGCCTTCGCGCTGCCGATTCTCGCCCGCATCGACCTCGACGACCGCTCCCCGCAGGCGCTGGTCCTCGCCCCGACCCGTGAGCTCGCGCTCCAGG
>JAUNUL010000509.1 GCA_030538175.1 Propionibacteriaceae bacterium
CACCGGCGGCCATCAGGCACCCGCCAGTTCGCTCACCAGTCCGTCGACAAGGGCCACGAGATCGGCGTCCGCACCGAGAGCGGGATCGAACAACGTGAGGACTCCGCGTACGCCGTCGGCACCCGAGGCCTGCGCCGCCGCGACGAATCGGTCCCCGGCCGCATCGGTGATGGGGGCACCGGCCCCGCGCAGATGCCGGATCCAGGCGGCCACCACACGGGCGGCCCCCTGCCCGGATCGGCCGGCCGCCCGCTCGGCCCGCAGGGTGGGCAGGATGCGGACGGGAACCTTCTGGGAACCATCGGCCGCGATCTGGGCCAGCAGGTGGCGGATGTTCGGGTTGGCAAAACGCTCCAGCAGCGCCGCACGATAGGCCGCGAGATGGTCCGCAGGGAGGGTCAGGTGGCGGACGGCCTCGTCCCACCATTCCTCGACCCAGCCACGCACGATCGGGTCGCCGACCGCATCGGAGACAGCTTCGTGCCCGCGCGCGGACGCGGCGTACGCCATCAGCGAGTGCGAACCGTTCAGCAACCACAGCTTCCGCTGCTCGAACGGCTCGGCATCGTCGACGAACGTGACCCCCTGCCAGTCCGGGCGGCCGGCCGGGAAGTCACCGACGACCACCCACTCGGAGAACGGCTCGGTGACCACGACGGCCCGGTCGTCGCGACCGGTCAACGCCGCCACTGCCGCCAACTCCTCCTCGGTCGCCCGCGGGGTGATCCGGTCGACCATCGAGGTCACGAACGAGTGCTGCGCCACCGCGGCCGCTTCATCCGGGCCCAACGCAGCCGCCAAATCACCGACGACCCGCTGGGCGACCAGGCCGTTGTCGGGGAGGTTGTCGCACGAGAACACCGCAACCGGTGCCCCACCGGCCGCCGCCCGCGCGAGGATGCCGGCGAGCAGCCGCCCGGGCGCGGTCTCGACGGGCGCCCGGGGGTCGGTACGCAGCGCGGCCAGGTCAGCGGCCACGGCGGGATCGGCGAGGTTGATCCCACCGTCCTCACCCCGGCAATAGCCCGCCTCGGTGACCGTGATCGTGATGATCGCCAGCTCGGGAGCGGCCCAATAGCCCAGCCACGCCTCGTGGTCGCTCGCCTGGTGGGCAGCGCTGACGACCCCGATCACCTCCGCGTGATCACCGTCGGCGCCGCGGACCAGGAGCGTGTACGCCCCACCCTGGGCATTCAGATCGTCCACGAGCGGGGAGTTCCGGCCCGCGAACTCCGCGTACCCCCACTCGGCGGCATCGGGCGCATGCTCGGTGTACCACGCCTGATGAGCCCGGTGGAAGTTCCCCAAGCCGAGGTGCAACAGACGCACCTTTGCAGCGGGGCGGGTATCAGCACGACTGAGCCGCGTGGCCATGGAGACTCCTCAGTGGACGGGATTGGACGGGGACGAACGGACCGGTCAGGCCTCGCCGAGACGGAAGACCTCACGCGGGCTGACCGCGACGAGGTGGTGCAGTGTCTCGGCCGCCTCATCAATGCTGAGCCGGTGCTCGGCCACCAACTCGGACAGGGCCGCTGCATCGAGTCGCCGGGACATGTCGTGGCGCGCCGGGATGGAGCAGAAAGCCCGCGTGTCGTCGATGAACCCCGACGAACGGGTGAAGCCCGCCATCTCGGTGGACTTTCGGAAGCGCTTGATCGCGTCGGGTGAGTCGAGGAACCACCAGGGCACGCCGAGATAGACCGACGGATAGAACCCGGCCAGGGGGGCGAGCTCCCGGCTGAAGGTGGTCTCGTCCATCGTGAACAGGACCACCTT